>NZ_QTQA01000024.1:0-121264 GCF_003853825.1 Burkholderia sp. Bp9012
GCAAAAGGCTGACTGTACTGAAAGGTGGCTCAGATTTACTTCGCGCGAAGTGGCTCATTATTACTTTGCGCCCAACAGCAGTTCAGCTCACTACTGGGGGCGTTGGTTCTCAGCCCACTGATCCGCTTGGGTTTCCCGGACCAGGTCTAGCCGGCGAAATGGAACTGCATTTCGCTGACGAACCGTGGGACCGTCGCGCTAGCTGCAGTCTGACGGCACCTCAAAGAAAAATTAACTGTCCAGAATCGATTATTTAGCACTAGCTTTCTTGCCGCGCCGACCTGCAGGTTGACCGGTTACTCGTAGAACCTCTCGCTTCCCTTGCTCATAGGTATCACGCTCCCATTGCGCAAGATCACCATGTTCGACATACTCGTAAAACCGCTGTTCATACTGAACCGCCTCCGCCTCACGATTCAAACCAAACAGCGTATTGGCCAGCGTCGCGACGACCCATTTTTGATCCGCTCTTTCACCAAACTGGGGAGATTGGACAATTCCAGTTAAAATATCAACGATCTGCTCACGTGCCTTGCGCGCACCCACTTCGTAATACCCCCTTTCCCCCTTACCCCCCTCAATTTCAGCGCGATAATTCATACATAGCGCATAATTTTCACCATTATAATAATCTCTTCTGAACTCAAATCCACGACCATAATACTTGATAGCCAAATTCAATTCAGCCGGATCCTTCGTGATATTCCACAGCCGCTTATGGATAGCCCCTGCTATTCCCAGCGTCTCGGGATCATTAGAATCATCCGGCCCCAGATCATTGATAACCTTCAGCGCGTTAACGAGCGAAGCAATCTCCGACGGGTCCTTGCTCTTGTACGTCGCCAACGCGAGCTGTTGTTTCAGATAGGTCTCATCTGGCTTCATCTCGACTGCGCTCGATAAAAATCGCATCGCATCGACATAACGATCCTCTCGCAACGCGCGCGCCCCCTGGCTCATCATTTCCGAAAACTGCTCTTCACTTGCCTCCGATCGCTGAATCAACGCCTCAAATTGTTCGTCCGACAAGTGCGGCTGAATCAACTTCGGAATAAAGGTATATACGGGACTATCCGGCAGTGGGTTCTCCAAAATTCTCTGGATTAGCAAAGACAATTCGCCGACTGCCCGCCTCGCCTCCTTAGCGCCGATATCCTCCCCCATGTGTTCGTAAGAGAACGTACTCGTATGATTCAAATCGAAATAAAATTTCCCCTTGCTCTCCCTCATGATGATCGTCGAATACGGCCTCAAGGCATGGCGAACACCGAGTTCATAAAGTGCATTTGCATTGCCTGTCGAGATGTCGGCAATCACCAGATCAGCCCTCAGAAGCATCTCGTACATCTGCAAGTCGATATGGCCAGAATGTGAGATCTCGTCTGCTCGCACACACCGCAAACCGGCCTGCTCGGCAGCCGGTCGAATGATTTCCTGATAGGTCGCATTCAGATCGAGCGTGCGCCCTGACTCATAGTCAGTCTTTCTTCCGAACCCCATTACCACGAAGCATAGCTTCGCGTCGCCATCCTTCGTCGCCCCACTCTTTGACATGATTATTTTCCTGTTATTCTTTTCTCACTTACCCCGTACATCAGAGCGCATACTGTCGAATCGACGAGACGATGGAATCCGTATTCCACCGAACCATTTCCTTTGCAGCCAACTGAACCACTTGCGGGGTGCGCTGCTGGCCCCAAGGAACGACACCGATTATCGGCTTACGATAAGCCGCTGCGATTTTAATTTCAGCCTCAATCCAGTCGCTGTGAGCAGCATACATTCCACCAAGAATCAATACGATATTTGAGACGCGAATTTGCTCATCCAGCGCATTAGTCAGTTGCTGCGTTGATCGCACACCAAGAATAGGATTGGTGCGAGGCACAGATGAATTTCTGAATAAGAAATTAGGCGCACCTCGCAACATCTGCTCCAGTCGAGCATATTCGTCGTGATAGCTCCAAGCATGCGAAATAAATCCAACATAGGTTTTCAAAGCTGGCATCATGGTCTCCTTTTAAAATCACCCGTCATCGACAAATAGTTTTCATCAAAAATCCATCGACGCTCGCATATTACACAAAGAAAAATATTATTTTTATCCGGTTTCCTGTCGTACATCAACCGCATGGAGCCGAGTGATCAGGCAACCGTACCTTTCGTTCGAGAACGCTCTTGCTATTTCGCTTCACTCGCATAGGCGGCCGCCCGACTGAGCACTACCTTCTTAGATTCCACCCGTTCCAGTCGGAACAAGCTCACGCCCGATCGGGCGAACTCGCCCTGCTCCTCCAACCACTCCGGTAATGCTTGCGACTCTTCAATCGTTCGCCCTGTTTGCTCGCTAAACCAGTCCCTTTGACTGGCAATCACACGAACCAGGTCCCCCTGACGACCAGAAAACAGGGATGCAAACGGAAACAACAGCCGATTCGATTGCGAAAGCGTACCCTTCTCAAACAGACGCAACGCTTCACGTGCTCGTTCTGTCGAGTGCTTCGCCGTGTGCTGCCATTCCACAAGTTGCCGCCCCAATGCCGCTTGTCGATTGCCGAACCGAGACAGCTCCGCTTTGAGCAATCCGATCTTATCGCGAGTTCCCGTAAGGCGCAGCCGGTACCTACGATGCGCACGATAACCCAAATACATTAACCCGGCGCTCACGAGAAGCATCAGAAAGCCATTGAGCTTACTGCCATATGACCACGAGCGGATTGCGATCAAAAAACCAACCAGTGCGCCGGCGATGCTCCAATAGGTACCCAGTCGAGCGCTCCATCCGACAAGATGACCGTGGTCGACCTCCTGAGCCGCCAGCATGGCCGAGTTGACGCGAACCCTTTCATCCAGTATCAGAATTTCACTATCCAGCTCGAATCGCACCGATCCATTGGTTGGTGTCAGCTTGGCAACGTCCGCCTCTGCTTGCCCAATTAAACTGCGCACCCATTCCTGTTGCCTGGCCACCGACGCCTTCGCTACGTCGATCGCCCGCTTACGCGCGGTGTCGTCCGGCAAGTATCCCGTGGCCAACTGGCCAACCATGGTAGCCAGCTGTCGCTCAGTGACCAATATCCGGACGGCCCCATCGATCAACTGACGACGCAGACTCTCGATGAGTTCATTCGTCTGGGTACGCACCGTCGAGAATAGCGGGTCGACAAACACTTCGCGCAGGCTGGGAAAATACAAACTAGCCGCGCGCTCGATTTCCTTCATCGCCTGGTCTTGCACACCAGTAGCCAGCCAGTTCCGGGCCAGTTCGATTCTCGCCTTTGCATAGCTCGGCGCAGCCTCCACCGCCTGTCGAGCATAGGCCAAAGCCTCATCAGGCTGCCCGGTAATATGCCCTGCACGGGCAGCAAGCATATATGAAGCAGCGGCTCGAAATGGCGCGCCCTCGCCCAATGCTATACGAGCAGCTCGCTCGCTCAGTTCTTTCGCCCGCTCGCAGTCGGGCTTACGCCCCAGATTCACGTACAACGACGCCAGCCAGAAATTACTCATCAAATCCAGCGGGCGGTGCTCCAACGCTCGCTGCAAATGCCGTATCGCACAGCCGTAATCGGCCAGCCCAATTGCTCGATGCGCTTCGACTCGCTGTTCATACGCGGCCACGGCCGCAGGCTGCAGCAGCGCAGCAAGAGGCCCGGAACATTGCGGTGCATCGTCCAGCAATGAGGGACCTGTTTGCTCAGCATCACGAGACTCAAGTGTCGTCACATCAGAGTCATCGAGCGCTTTTCCGTCGGATATTGCATCGAACAGATCGCGATGTTGATCTTCCGGCTCGTAACGGATCTGACCAAACTCCATTGCAAAATGCGCCGCCAGAAAGCTCTCAAAGATCCGATGTGCCATCAGATCCACTGGAATATCAGGCTCCACGAATCCGATCGTATGGCGCTTCTCGATTTCTCGTTGCCATTGCCCGAAGGGCGTTTCGGGATCAACGAACTGAATCTGCCCCCCTCGATAGCGCTCTCCAATGCAAAAAACCAAGATCCGCGTTCCAGCGCCATCGCGAACGGCTTCCTCATATTCGAGATGAGTAAACGACTTTGCACTATCTGGTGCTAATCCACCGTACTCATCACCAAGCAACAAAATCATGTAGTTGGATCGACGCACGTGTGCAAGGCACTCCACGAGCGGCGGATAGTGGTTCACCCGACCATCGTCCAGATCAATCGCGGACAGGTTAAGGTGAGGATAGTTTGTAATTTTTTGTTTTAATTGTGCTCGAAGTTCACTGAAGGTCTCGAATCGCGAAGCAAGAAAAACAGTTTTCTTGATCAACATATATCCCCGGTCTCAATCTCAATTCACACACATCATCACTTTCTTTTTCCGCATTCGATATCGCCACCCCATCCGACAACTGAACCCTTGCGCATAGCGTCAGAATCGAAGCCTCGTCATATAGTAAATATTAACCGCAAATTCGTTCACGCGAAATCTTATCCTTACACAGATGACCTACGGCAGCCGCTCCGACGAGCTAAACTATTTCACGAATTAATGTCACGCACTGGTGTATGTGCACGCAGAGCATGATCAAGCAGCAAGCGGTTGCTGAGCCCACCGACGTCCGATCACCGAGATACTATCTTCGAAGGGAATGCTCGGCTTTGACACCCTGCGATCAGCCTATATGCGCGGAATGAGCGTGCGCGAGACTCAGGGCCATCTGCTGGAACTGTATAGGCTACAGGTGCTGCCCGACGTGATTTCCACGGTCATCGACGAGATGCTGACCGACGTCCAGCAGTGACAGCAGCGCCCACTCGAGGTAATGTATCCGATCGTGTACTTCGACGCGCTGCGACTGAAGTTCCGCGGCGAAGGCACAGTCGAGAACAAGGTCTATCTGCGCTGGGCATCCGTGCCAACGGCCCCAAGGAAGTGCTGGTTCGTGGATCGCGCGGACAGAGGGTGCCAAATTTTGGCCGAAGATCTTCTACGAGCTGAAAAACCACCCCTTGCACGATATCCTGATCGCGGTGGTCGACGGTTTGTGCAACTTCCCCGAAGCGGTCGAAGTGGCCTATCTAGTCGCCCAAATCCAGACCTGCATCGTGCATCTGGTCCCCAATTCGCTGCATCTGGCGAGTTGGAAGAATCATAAGCCGCTGACTGCCTCAAGCAAGCCAATCTACCAGGCCCGCCACGGCCGAGGTAACTGCGTTCAGCGCTTTTGCACAGGACGAGTCAGGTCGTTTTTTTCGTCCAGTCCAAAACCTCTCGAACATAGGCCCATACCACATCAGGCATGTTCCGAAAATCGCTTGTGCTCGCCGGTGCCAACCACTTGTCCAGCGTCTTGATCGGAACGCTGATACGCTCCGCGAACTCCATACGCGTCATGCCGAGTGACGTCATCGCACCGCGGAGAAACACCTGCTGCGTGATCCCAGGAGGCAACTTATTGGCGGCCACTCGTATCTCCTCGCTTATAAGTCCAGATCGGGCGCCGGAGACGCATCTGGATCATCGGGCCTTTGCTCCTGATCAGGCGTCAAAAGCTGCCGCACGACTGCGACGAAATCTTCCGCCTGCGTAACCGCCCAACGCCCCTTGTCAATGGAGATATTACCGGCGCCATAATCTGCGATCCCGCGCAAACTCTCGACTTGTCTGAATGATCGGCCGTATTCGGGCCGCACGAGCCCCTGATTCACAAGCTTTAGACCAAATGCCGCGATCACGCCGCTATGGGTCGCCGGCGATTGCTCAACGACTCCAACACCAAGCAATGCGGCATGAGCGGCGCCAAACATCGCATAGTACGCGCCCTCGCGCCCACCGACTTGCAGCAATACATGGGCCTCTGCCAACGCGCGTACGGCTTTTGCCATATAGTCTGCGGAAGTCATCCTCATAGCGGGATTCCTTCGCGTCGGATGTTCTCGATCAAGACCGGATTGCTGAACCGTTCCGGGTGCTCCAGTTCGTCCTCCCAAATCGGCAGGGCGCCGACCAGCACTCCCGTTTCCAGCAATACGTCAAACGACGTGCCCGCCATGTCCAGCACGATGTCCGTGCGCTCGCCGTGACCGCCGCTCAGGATGACTGCGATATCAGCATCGCTTTCGTCGGTATGCTCGTGACGCGCTCGGCTGCCAAAGAGGATCGCCCGGCGGACCGGGTAGCGTTGCGCGATACGTTTCAGGAACACATCGGCCGCATGAGCGGTTTCAGGATCGACAGCCACGTCCATGTTGCTCTCCTCGACGGGACTTACTGTTATACCCCCCAATGGGGGGGCTTGCAAGACAAATCCCCTGCCGTGACAAATCTCTGTACCTGCAGCACATGAGGGTGTCGACGCCAAGGTCGATGCGCGGTCATACCCCCGGGAACTACTCCAATACAGCCACGCGATACTTCGAGCGCAGCAACAGGTCCGGAACCGGCGCGAGCACATTTGAGTTGAACTGAAGTTCGACGCAAGCATCGATGCCGTATTTTGGTGCTGCGCGATTGACCGCCGCGCATGCCGTGTTCAATTGCGCCTTGTCACCCGACGCCACGGCGCGAACGTCCACTTGCTCGGCTTCGGAAAGAATTTCGCTCACTTTGATCTCCTGGATTCGCCGAGCCCATCTCTCTACGCAGCCCCCAGTCACCCCTGGACATGGCATACACGTGACTCCCGGGTTCCCGCCCTTGACCCGCGACCGTAGCCGATAGCGAACCGGCATCAAGGGGCGCGGGACCGTGTTGCCCGCACCCCTCCCTCGCCTATCTCCTTGACGCCGGTTCGCTATCGACTCCTTCAGTCGCACGGGCGGGAACCCGGGAGTCAGGCGGCAGCAAAGCCAACCCCGAGTTCCACCGGGAGGTGTCTAGCCGCAACGGCAAGGCACGCCTCCATGCCCGGTTCAGGTCCTCAACCTTGACTGTGGAGATTGCCATGCGACTCGCTTCCTCATTCCATTACAGCGCACCGATGCTGCGTGCGGATTCACCGCTCTCGGACGATCAGATTCGCCGCGTCGCCCCGTCCATCTTCGCGGACGGCAAGCACGAAAGCCGCTCCGAGCGCTACACCCACATTCCCACCATCGAGGTGCTGCGCGGGCTGCGCAACGAAGGCTTTCAGCCATTCATGATCTGCCAAACGCGCGTGCGCGATTCCGGCAAGCGCGAATTCACCAAGCATATGCTCCGACGGCGCCATGCCGACCAGATCAACGGCGAGGAAGCCGATGAAATCGTGCTGCTGAACTCGCACGACGGCACCAGCAGTTACCAGATGCTCGCCGGCACATTCCGCTTTGTCTGCCAGAACGGCATGGTCGCGGGCGAGAACATCGCCGATATCCGCGTGCCGCACAAAGGCAACGTGGTGCAGAACGTGATCAACGGCGCGTTCGATGTGCTCGACGGGTTCGAACTGGTCCGAGAACAGAAAGACGGCATGCGCTCGGTTGCACTCGACCGCGACGAACAGCATGCGTTCGCCCGCTCCGCACTGGCGCTGCGGTACGACCCGACCGACGCCGACGCCCCGGCTCTCGTCAGCGAAAGCCAGTTGCTGGCCCCGCGCCGCTTCGAGGATCGCCGCGACGACCTCTGGACCGTCTTTAACCGCGTACAGGAAAACCTGACCAAGGGTGGCCTGCACGGCCGCTCCCGCTCGGGCCGCACGATGTCGACACGCCCCATTACCGGTATCGACCCGAACGTGAAGCTCAACCGCGCGCTATGGATGCTCGCGGACGCCATGCGCCAGATGAAGGCGTAACGACGGGCGGGCGGCGCTTCCGCGTCGCCCGGCTATTCGATTCTGCAGGCAATGGCGGTCGTTAATGTCTAAAAACAAGCCAAACTCGAAATTTCGGCACCCGTCAGAATGTGCTGGACTTGCCTGGAATCCGAAATTCCTTTGTCTCCGCGTGCGAGTAAGCGCGCATTCAAGTGTGTGCGCCCATAAGCACCGAGGTCACACCGCCGATCACGCGATCGATACGTTTCTAAGTAAGACACCGAACCACGCTGAAGTTTGATGCAATCGGGCGTACGCGTTTTTACCGACGCTCACGCAGGAACTCTAATCGATTGATTTAATCCTCGCGGCTTGTCTGTCCTTCCACTTCGATACTGGCGCATCTGATTTGCGTTCGGACGATCGTCCTTTTTGCGCGACACGCAACCTGTGCACTCGGTGCGATTGCTCCCAGCATTCGGTTTTCCTATGGCAACAGATCAACCGATTGCCACGGATCCGCACATGCGGCACGCGCGCTTTTCGCATCGTTGAGTTCGCTTTGCTGTATGGCTCGCACAATTTTCCTGCGCAGGCCGATTCGCCCTTTTTGCAGCCGAGCTCTGTTTTTCCCGTGCAGCGAAACTCACCAAGCCCGTGGGATTAGCGAACCGCAAAAGCAAAGACATGAAAAGGAGGTAACGCAGGATAGGCTTGCGCCGGTTTTGGGCACCATTGCGATGCTCCCCGAAAAATCAAGGCCGATCCGATGTCCCAGGTGTTTTCTAGATCAACGCCCGCAGCGCACGCTACCAAGCACACCAGTGTTGTCCCCATTCGTCCACGGTTTCCCTCACAGCGGGGACCTGATCTCCTCAGCACGCGGAGATTCGCCAACCAACGATCCGCGGACATTTTCGAAGTCGAGATTGTTCGTTCACAGCCTAGCCGTCTATATTGGAAGGAAGGGCAGTCGACACATCACATTTCCCGGTGGCGCCCTTCATGTCGGCAAAGGAGGCGTCCTGATCGGGGCGACAGTCTGGAGGAATGTTCCGTGGAATTTCTTAAACTTGCGATCATCTTTGGTACAGTCATCGCGATTGCAAAGAGCATTCGGCTTTTTAGTCGTCACTCGCGACACCAGTACGGTTACAGCTTCTTCACGGCACGTGGATTTTGGCTTGCCGCAGTCGGTATTAATCTCACATGGTGGGGATACGTCGGATGGGGAACCGCGCTACTGCATCGCGAACCGGCGTGGGCCGGTCTCGTCCTCGTGGCAATGGGACTTGCTGCAGTCATCCGGTTGATCTATGAAAACGTTAGGAACACGGCACCCATATACGGTGTTTCCGGGTCGATCCTGCAACTTGTGCTGTTTTTTCCGGTGGCAGTCTACGGCATCCCGCTTCTCGCGATCACGTTCCTGTTTCTGTTCTTCGTGACGTACAAGGCCGGACCAGCATGGTTTTCCGATCGAGAATGAGCCCAGCGGCGTGAGACTGCAGTCTCAAGTCGAGACACACGGAGCAATATCCTCGGCACTGTTCGAGATTACCGTCAAGCCGGGTCCGACGGATCATCCTGGGGCCAGCATAGAAGATCGCGTCGCATTTGCGAGCAAAAAGGCGCCGCGTACCCAAACGGGCACTAGCTTTCCACACACTCGGGATTTGGCTCACTAATACGATTGCTGCCGATTCGCGGCATGATAGTTATAGCCATCATGCACTCTGGTCATCAGCGTTCCACATCCGGCCTGGCGCCGTCTGAACGCTCTACGGTATCTGGCACCTGACGATCGGGCTTCTCGCCTCTATCATCCGGCTCACGCCCTACCATTGGTCGATTTCGTTGCACCGGCATGGACCCGACGAAGTACGCCATTTCAACGGCCATCGCGCGATCTTCGCGCGCCCCCGACCTCGCCATTGCGTAGGCTATTTCTCGCCAAGCGGCAAATACGCCACCTTGTGCGGCCCATCCTGCGTCCCGCTGCGCATCGGTCGGCATTGATTTCCAGTACCTCGGCGTTTCGCCACGCGCTACCATATGGATGACGGGCTGCTTCGGGTAGCGCTGCGTCACGCCACGCACACGCCGCGGCGTCGCATTCGCCTCGACACCATGCTCACGCAGTTTCTCCGCAAAACGCTCACGCCATCGCTGAAGATCCTTATGGCGGGGATTCAGGCGATGGCCGTCCGGACCACGCACCTGTACGCTCAGATGCACATGCGGATGTGCTTCGTCATTGTGTACGGCAAAAACGTACGCCCTGCCGTCACCGAACTCGAGCATCGCGAAATCTCGCGCCGCATCGCGCACTGCCTTGCGATCCGTTCCCGGTGGCATCGACAGCAGGATGTTGAAAGTCTCGCGGCGCGCGCTGGTCTCGGGGATACCCCACCCACCGAATTGCCAGGTCTTCGCGAGATCGTTCAGCGCCTCCTTACCTTCAATCCGGTCACCGGTCTGATCTTCCAGTTCGATCCTGCCGTTACGAGAGATATAGCGCAGATGTCGACGTACGGCTCCCATACCCTGCGCACTCGTCGCCTTGTTGGTAATTTTGACCATGACTTCCGGGGAGCGCCTGAGCGTGCGGGCGACCTGCGCACGCATGCGAGCGGCAGCGTCGCGAATGCCCACATGCGCGAGTCGCGGCGCTTGCGCATGTCGTAGCGGATCATGAAACAGGCGATCGCCCCAGTTCACGAGCATCGCGTCGATGTAGATTTTCGGGTATGGCATATCAGCGGCTCCATCGATCAAGGTTCGCACGCATGATCGCGGTCGTCGTACGCAGGTGTTCATCAATGCACTTTCGCAACTCCACCCATTCGAACATCAAATCTCGGCGCACTGGCTCGCTTTCGTCGGCACGTGCAAGTTTGCGCAACAAACGGCCGATCTCAGCAAGTCGCTGGTTTGATACGAACAGTGCATTCAACTCGGATTCACCCAACTGCGGTTCCCGGCTCAATTGCGCCCGAACCAACGATACGATCCAGCGATTACTGCGCAGACCCATTGCTGCGGCGCGCCGCTCGACCGCATTCAGCTCCGCCCCGGTTAGTCGTATTTCGATGCGATAGCGAGGTTCCGCAACGACCGGCCGAGGCAAGCGCCACATGGTTGTGCCGGATTCGCCGTCCGCATCGTCGCCAATCGCCGCTGCGATCAACTGACGCACGCCCTCGCCCGCCGTCAAACCTCTGCAAGCGCACCAGTCGTCCCAGCGCAACCTGATTGCCCCGAGTTCGACGCACAAACGCCCGCGCACGACCACGATTCAACTCAGCGAGTAGGTGATGGTCGCGACGGCTCGGCTGGCGTGGGCTCGAGCTCGCGGGCAGGCGTGCGTTCGGGAGCCTGATGCTTGCGACGATTCCGACCCGACGGCGCGCTCGGATCGAATACCTTCGGCGTCGGGACCGGAATGCCTTCGCGCTGGAACGCCGCCAGCATGCGTTCGGCGTGCTGCCGCACACGGGCAACGGAACGCTCACTGAAACCCTGTTCGCGCATGGCGGCAGTCAGCACGGCCACATGCAATGCCCGTTCGGTGCCCAAATGGAGTGCATCGCGACTGCCGTGCAGCTCTGTCTCGTCAACTGGAGCACCGAGTGAATCAATAGATCGGGCTTCGCCATCCCGCGGATAGTCCGGCTTCTGCGAGACTGCAACGCCATGGCCCCGCTGCACGATCTCTACCTGCCAGGTATTGCGATGCACGACCTTCTCTTCTTCACCGACCACCCTTCCTTCGTCATTCAGGATCGGCATTCGCACGGTGACGAGGCGTTTGCCGAGATTATCGAGTGTCACCTGCTGGCCGATCTTGGCATTCGCCTCACGCACCGCACGCTCGAGATCCACACCCCACACGACCTGGTCGACGCCCGCCACATCGCGAAATACCACGTAGTACGAGTCGCTGCGCGCTGGATTGTGCTGATACGGGGCATCACCATGCTCGAGCAGTTCCCCGATGTATCGCCGAGGGATATCGGCTTCGTCGTTTGCAGCGCCGCGGCTGCCTTCAGGAATAGGCGGTTCCGACACCGATGATCGGACCGAAGGGATTGAAGAACCTCCGTTACGATTCTCGCCTACGTTGACTCCGGATGCGCTTGAAACCATGGCCTGACTCTCTGCGAGAGCCGGCGCACTCGCAGCAGTTGGCGCCCCGACTTGCGCGACCACCTCGATGCGATTGTCCAACCTCGCCTGCCGCGCATCTGTCAGCCGCGCCAGATCTGCCGCCTTCGGCTCGTAGCCGATCACTTCAATACCAAGCAGCGTGCCCTGCAACCACGCCTCGCTACGAAACACCTCATGACCCGAAACACGAATACGCCGCCACGATTTCGCGTGCACCATGTCAATCATCGACTCGACCACATCCGGCCGGTTGTGCTCGGTAACGAGGTATGGCCCTAGATCTTCGAACGCAAGTTGATACGGCGCGTCCTTCAGGAAATACTGATTGCCCGCGCGCAAGTAACGCTTGCGTACGCGTTCGGGCGGTTGGTCGAGCGGCATACTAGTCGCGTCCATGTCGGTCGGCGTCCCGCTCGGCGACCGAGTCTCGGCCTGCCTCAATGTAGTGGCATCGTCACGGATTGCCTGCTCCCGCAATCTCGCCCGGGCGGCATCGAACTCACGCCGGCGCCGAGCCGATACCGCCGCTATTGCAGCCGATTCCAGCCTGTCCCGACGTTCGTCCGACGCAGCCGGTCCACCACCGTTGGCCGGCGAATCCTGTTCAATCACGTTGATAACCGGATCGGTTTCGTCCGCGGAAGTTCTCAGAGCCATGTGGCACCTCGCACGCTAGAGATCGGCGTTGAATGTCGGCGCGATGCTGGTATGCCTTATCGGTCGGGCATTGAACCGGCTTCGCGAGACGCTTCCTGTTCCCGCGACTTTTCGAGTGCGGCCGCACGCGCTTCGCGGATGCGTGTCCAAGATCTCGCCTGCAACTGATCGAGCATCGCCTCCAGATTGGGGCTGTAATTCAACTCGCGTGCCGACTTCTTCAGCGAACCGACCATGCGTTCCAGCAGATCGCGCGCCCGGTCCCACGGATAGACCTTCGCCTGGTCGCCGTCATAACCCACTTGCAACTCGGATCCGTTCAACCGGGCGTTTTCATCCATCCATTTCAGACGCTCGGATACAAACGTCATCTGATCCTTGCGGTGGAACACGACACTGCGTGTCGCGACCTGCTGGATCAGATAGTGTTCCGTATTGAACACCTCCCCCCGATAGGGGCCACCGTTTTCGCGCGGCGTCCCCATCTTGAGCGGTGAGCCAAACCGATGTTCCGCTAGCGCCTTGACCTCGTTTGGCACGTCACCCGCGCCAAACAACGGCGCGCCAATTGACGGACGCGTTGACGCGAATCGAGGTGGATCGGCAGCCGATGGCAACGCAACCGGCAGAACGGGCGGAGAGTCCACCGCGGGTGATGCCGAACCGGATGCACTATCCGTTGCCGACACCTCCGGTGTGGCCTGCTTCGGGGCACCGCGCTTTGCAGGCCGGCGACGCGACGTGCCGTCATCTCCTGCCAACAGCTTTTCCTTGACGTTGCTCATTTTCCCGCCCTCCTCATGCTCATTCACCTCAACCACAGTCACACCGGATTCGGTGGAGATTTCCGATTGACCATCTGCCCTTACAACGGAACGGACCATTGCGCGCAGGTATTCGCCGACCGCTTCAAATCCGCTCAGTACCACCATGTCACTGAAGTCGTTCGGTACCATGTCGTGGATGCGTGCATCTGCGGCGAATCGTGGCCAAACCAGATGTGCCCTCGCGTCTTGCGCCGCACGCCGAGCCTGCGCCTCGCCACTACCCAGTTCACCTAGCAGGATCAGCTCCGCGGCGGGGTACTGTTCACGCAAGCTCTGCGCCACCAGCCCCAGATTCCCACTGGACAGCGCCGCCGTCGCAAACCAGCCTGTGGCTCTTGAAGCCGCCAATGCCGTCGCCATGCCTTCCGCGATCAGAACCCGCGAGGGTGCGCTGGCCGGAACCCATATCGGCTCCGTCGTCCAATAGCCTCCCCTCTTCGCGCCGCCAGCTAGGGACGATTTGCGACCGTGTTCGTCGATCAGTTCGAGCGTCGAGATCGATCCATTCCAGACCGGCACGACCAAAACACGTCCATTCAGCGGTAGTTCCTCGCTGACCGGCAGGTAGCCAAGCAGCGCACGCAGTTCAAGTGCATCGAGCTCACGCAGCGTGTATGCAGGGTCAAGGTGCTTACGTACAAGATAGGGATGCTCCGGGCCGACTGGTCTCGCCCACTGCCAGACCGATTCGGCCTCGTGGGCAACAGCTGCGTGACGTGCTTGCAGTTGCGCCTCCTCCCGTACGCGCTGAGCCAACACCTCGGGTGACGCCGCCAGTACGGTAGTCATGCGATCCGGATAATTCGCCCGCTTCAGATCGAAGCCATGCTGACGCGCCTGCCAGAAAAGCGTGGCGAGCGTCTTGCCACCTGATGCACTGGCCGAGCGCCATGTGGTCCGGGCCGCACGCTCGTTGTAGTTGGCTGCCGTCCGACTCCACGCGTCCCAGATTTCGAAGCCCTCGTCACCGAAGCCCTGCTTGAGCGCGAACGCCATATCGACCCAGGTCTGGTAGTCGTCGGCCGGAATCACGGCAAGCGCTGCACGTGCACGGTCCGCATCATGCACATAGGGTGTCGTCATTGCCGGGCTCCCACGACTGGCGAACCGCTCATGGCTGCCTGGCGCGCGGGTTCAACAAAATCGAGCTCAGCCACATCAAGATCGTTTACGCTAAGGCAACGTCTCGCCTGCTCAACCTTACTGAGCGGCACGCCCAGCAGCATGAAATGCCGCTCCACGTAGGCCACAGCCTCCTCCTCGCTGATGTCGGCCAGATTCGGCGGTAGATCACGCGGATTCCACGCCTGCAATACTTCCAGATACTCGTGCGGCAGATCGATGAGCCCCGCACCCTCCGGGTCGAGTTCATCAGGATGCAGATCGCGCAATCGACGCTCGACCACCGCGGAGAAATGCGCCATGTTCAGGGCGCGTACGGACGGCGCTGGCACGACGCGAGACGCAAACTCGGGATCGCGCCAATAGCAAATCTTGTCGGCCAAAATCGGCTTAGTGTTTTCGAGCAAGATGATTTCCTTATCTCGCTCCAGTTCCTTCAACTCCTGCGGCAGCAGCAACGGCCGGCGCTGTTCGGATACATTTTCGCTTGAGCCACCTCGGCCGCCAAAGAATGCATTGGGGCGGCTCACACTGCGCGACTGGTCGGTGAACGTACCGAGCATTTCCGAGTATTCGTTCGCGTCCTTCTGCTCGCGCGGCGCATAGAGGATCTGCATCGCGTGGTTCGTGATGATGGTACGGGCATCGGATCGCCCGTAAACGGATTCAAATTGCGCGATCGATTGCACGATCGACAGCACGCGCAGGTTGAAGCCCGGCATATAGGCAATAGCTCGCGGAAGAATGTGGATCTTTCCGATTGCCGTCATCTCATCGAACAAAAGCAGGCACTGGAACTTGAGCGTAGGATCAGCTTCGGGCAGCTGCTTCGTGTTCAAGTTGATAATCTGCGAGAAGAGCAGGTTCACGATCAAGGCCGCTTCCGACAGATGATCGGGCGTGACACCGATATAGATGGAAATACGTCGCCGCCGCAGATCACGCACATCAAAATCGTTCGCGCTCGTTGCTGCGTCGACAATCGGATTGGCCCAGATCGTCAGCGGCGCATTGAAGGTCGCCAACACGCTCGCCAGCACCTTGTCGTCATTGGACAGGAAGCGATTCAGTGCATCCACGCACGGTCCCGAGAGCAAACCACGATGCCGGACCAGCGCGCGCTGCAAATAGGGTTTGACCGGCATGCCATTGCCCGACGACTGCCGCAGCACTTCTCCCATCGTGACGGGAACATCGGGAGTCGACGCATCCTTGCCGGCCCGGTACGCATCGCGCCATTCGCACAGCAGAAGCACAATGCCGAGGAACAGATTTCGCGCCTGATCTTTCCAGAAACCGTCGTGGCCGCCTGGTGGATACAGTGCATAGCCGATCGCGAGAATGTCGCCCACGCGGAACAAGCCATCGGAGATTGCCGACAGGGGGTTGTAGCGGTGTGTCCGGCCATCTTCGGCAAAAGGATTGAACAGAAACACATCCTGCCCATTCGCGCGACGGAATCCGGCTGTGGCCGCATAGTTTTCCTGCTTAATGTCGAGCACGACCACTGAATCGGGAAAGGTGAGAAGATTCGGGATCACTACGCCGACACCCTTGCCGGAGCGGGCAGGTGCAGCAAGTAACACGAACTGCTGACCGGCAAACCGCAGATAGCGGCCGCGCCATACCCCCACGACAATCGCAGGCGACGTATTGAGGTGGGCTTGCGTCGTCATAGCAACCCCGCCCGCCGAATTTCAGCCTCGTTCGCAAAACGCGCACTGCCATAGAGATGACGTCGACGCGAGCTCACCCATAGCGCATGGACGCCCAACACCGGGCCACCCAACGACACGAACACGCCAAACAGCGCCGCCCCCACCAGCTTGCGCCCGACGTTCGGCATCAGCCCGTCTCGCCACATCAGCACCGCATCGAGCCAACCCCACATTCCCGCGTGCAGCGGATTAATGCGCAGACTGGCATAGAGGAGGAACGACGCAAGCCAAAGGGACGCTGCCAGTCCAGCCATCAAGCAAGCTAGGGCGACCAACGTCATTACAGCTGTCCGAATGCGCTGGCGCAAAGGCGAAGACGGATGGTCCATGGTCGCCCCCTATACAAATGCGGTGCGCGCCTTGCGCCCCGGATCGAACCAGACTTCGGTCATGCCCCAGCGCCTGCAAGTCTGTTTACCCTCTGCGTCGAACACTGGGCGTGATTCCATGTGCACGACGACATCAACTGTCAGGAACAACAACCTCTTGAGTGCGGCATCGTCCCAGGCGGCGGCCTCCGGATGTTCCTTTGCCATCAGCGCGAATCGCTCGATCGCGACGGTCACATTGGGCGCGTGAAAGCTCGTGATCGACCCTGCGTGCCCCGTCGTCAGCAGTTTCAAGAAGTCATAAGCTTCGGCACCACGCAGTTCTGCCAGCAGCACGCGATCCGGACGCATGCGCATCGCGCATGCGATCAGGTCCGCAGGCGTCACCCGCGCGTGGCCATGCCCGCCCTTGCTGTATAGAAGATGTACGCAGTTCTCAATGTGCCGGATGAATAGCTCGCGAACGTCCTCGATCGTCACGACCCGCTCAGTCGCAGGAATCGAGCGGCACAGTGTCTTCATGAAACTGGTCTTGCCGGACCCTGTATTGCCGACCACTGCGATGTTGCGTTTGCCCGTGACAGCGCGCTCGAAGAAGGTGCACCAGTCATGCTCTTCCAGGCACCGGACGAGATTGCGGTCTTCGACGGGCAAGTCCACCAAAGCTGAATCGAGTCCGTCCGGCCTACGCCATACCGTAGCGTCGAACAATCCCTCGTCGCGACACGTATCGAGCGTCTTTTCGTCTGGGGACGGACGGCGGATCGTGACCGACACCGTCCGCGCCTGCACGACAGGCGGAACCACGATCTGGAGACGTGCGTCGTCCGGCAACAGCGCCGACAGAATCGGATGCTGCGACGACACTTCCTGATTGGTCAGGGTAGCGACCGACACCGCGAATGACATCAACCGGTCGAAATCGAGATCGGCGTAGTCGTGGCCGTGCCAGCCAAGCGAGTTCTCGGTCAACACGCGCTGCGGCCGATTAATCACCAGTTCAGTCACATCGGGATCGTCGAGTAGCGGCACGAACGGCCGCATCAGTTCGCGCACGGATGCGTCGTCGGGCAACCGAGCCAGCACCGCATCGCGCGATCCATCTAGCAGGGGCGAATGAATCATCATCGCGTGCCCTCCGGCTGCAGGGCATAAACCGATCCGAAGTCCAGATCACGCGCAATCACGATCGTGAACTCCGCGCCCTGGTTCTGGGTGAGAGTCGGTGGGATACCGATCGTGCTGTCGAGCACGCGCGTGGCCATGTCGTTGCCCTGCTGTTGTGTGCTCTGGAACACCACCGATCCGTTGGTGTTGCCACCGCGAGTCGATAGATAGCCGATCGCGTCCTGGGTAACGCCAAGCAGCATTGCTGCCCCAATGCGCTGACTCCAGTGGTTGTCAATGTAGCCATCGATGCCCATGCGGCCGAGTGCGTCGGCCGCCGGGGAATCGATCTCGACCGTGACACCGTTGGGTGTCTTGATACGGGCCGACAGCACGAATACCCGCTTCTGTCCCGGAGACATGTTCGAGCGATACTGGCTGTTGATCTGCGAACCCCGTTCAATCAGCACGACGTTGCCATCGTCGGAATACACGTTCTTGGTGACCGTGCAGGTCGACAAGCCAGCCTCGGTCGAATCAAACGCCGTATCGCCCGCGCAGTCGATCTTGGCGCCCTGCGCAAGCACCAGACTCCGATTGCCGAGCGTCCCGGCCTGAACACGCGGTGTCACGGTCGGCATCAGCGCCTGAGCAAGCCCACCCCCCATCTGCCCCGAACCTTGCGCTGACGCGCCTGCACCGCCGTTTACGCCGGCGGCAAGCGGGAAAGGTGCACCACCCAACCCCGGCACGCCTGGCCCCGCACCCGCGGGTTCCTGTCCACCGCCCGTTGCAAGCAGTGGCGCATCGTAGTAGCTGCGAGGTGTCGCAGCGTGTGCGATGCGAGCAGGCGTGACCACGCCTGAATTCGATGCGGGGCGTACGGCAATCGCGCTTGCTGGTACCGTTGCCGAAGCGGCACTACCGGCCGACGACGCGGGCAGATCGTTGAACATGCGCCCCTGGGAAGACGTACCTGCCATCGAATCGCGCCGCGCCTTCGATTCAGCATCGTGCCGCGCGAGAAAACCGTGCACGGTCCAGACGGCGCCCACCCCGACGATCAGCACGATCACGATAGGTGTCAGCCACCAGGCGCGCGGGCGTGCACCACGGTATTGCCCCAACGCTGGCATACCGCGATCAGCCGACGCATTTGATGCGCTCGCGTTCTGGCCATCTTCAGACTGACGATCGGCGCCATCGTTTGGCTCAATCACGTTGCGCGGGGTATCGTCATTCATCGTGATGGCTCCGCAGAATGCGCTTCACCCCGTTGACCGTCGTGCCGTCATGAGCCGGCACGCCGTCGATGTCGTAAGCGTCATTCCAGATTCCAACGACCTCCCGTGCGAGCCGCAGCACGAATCGCTTCGCCACCTCGTGCACGACGATCGTGTCACCGTCGATGTGCTTGTCGACCAAGCTTTCCGTACCGTCGTCGGCCACACGGAAAATCGCCGGCATGCGCCGGTTGTTCGGAATACGCAGATACGTAAAACGTCCGTCGTCCCATGCCGCGGTCGGCGCGATGTCGTCCGATCTCGGCATCACCTGCATCGAATACCGAGCGTTACGCACGGTCACCGGCTGCGCTAGGCGCTTCGCAACCAACTCGGCATCCGACTCCCCCGACGCCTGCTTCTCCAACTCGTCCGGATAGACGAAAGTCACGCGATACATCACGCGGTCATTGCCGAACTTCGACTTCAGCGGAAGCACCACAAGATCAAAGCTGTAGCTATGCCGGTCGGTGCGAATTTCGAGATTCGAATCGTGGGCGGCAAGCTGCGGTTTCAAGTACACATCGTGATCGCCCTTGCTCGCGACCACCTGCCAGCCGTCTCGATCACCAGGCGCGACTACCTGAATGTGTTCGTTGGAACCCAACGCGATATGCGTCGCAAAGCCGCGTTGAGCCTCCACGCGCACCACCTCGTCGGCTCGATAGATCACCTGGCGAACGCGCGAGTCACCGTTCCAACCGGGCAGATCAACCGCCCTCGCGCCCCCCACGAACAGTAGGCTCACCAGCGCGATGCCAAACGGAAGCACTCTCATGGCGTGCCTCCTACCGCCGAGGCCGACGGCGTATATTCCGCATCCCGGCTATAGGCCGTGACCTTGAAGCCGAATGGATTGACGATCGCCACGCTCTCACGCGTAAACACGGGCGGCCGGTAGGTATAGGCCAGCGTGATCACGAAGCGCTGCGTCGGCTCGGCATGGGCTTCGCCATTCTTGAACGAAGTCCGTTCGACATGCACAACCGCCCGACCAGGTTCGTCGGGCGGCAGCGTGACCGAGAGAATCCGGATGCGCCGCTCGACGCCAGCACCCAATTGCCGATCCAGTGCATCGGGACCGCTGTAGATGCCACGGAAATCGCGAGCAACCACGTCATCGCTCATCGTGAGCACGCTGTCGTAGTCCATCTGCAGCAGACCCCAGTCATAGCGCTCGCGTGCGCGCACATAAGTCTCGACCCAGTGCTTATCCTGGATTTCCTTCGTGTGCACATGACGGGCGTCGAGCACGTCGATCACCTGGGATTCGCCCGTCAGACGATCGACCTCGATGGGTAGAGGCACGACTCGATAGAACGGCACCATCACTGCGAGTGCTACCGTGCTCAGCACAGCAATGCCAACTGCAGCGTAAGCGACATGCCACGCACGACGTTCGGAGCATTCCTGCAGGTACGTCAGCGACGCCTCAATGTCGAGGACGCGGCCATAATCGTGCGAGCTCATGAGTGATCCCCTGCATCCGGCGGCTGATCTGGATCGGCCGGCACGGTCGCTGGCACGTCAGGCACGGGCGGTACACGATTGACTGGCACGCGATGCAGGCCGTCCGGCAATACGGGCTTGGGTGGCCCACTGCTGCAGGCGGCAAGACTCCAGGCAAGGCATCCGGCGAACGTCAACGAACTCAGTATGGACATGGTGTCGCCTCAGTTTCCGAATGACGCAGGCACCATCTGGTCCTGGAGCCGGTTGGTCTTACCCGCTCGGCTCAGCACCAGTTCACTTTGCTGCTCGGCTACGAGCTTGTCCTCCGTCTCGGCCAGCATGCGAAAGAGCTGCAGTTTGGTCATCTCGTTGCCGACCGCCGTGGATTCGGTCTGAATACGCGCCTGCAATTCCGCGACGCCCTTCGGGTCCTGCGTCGCGTTGATCTGTTGCGCAAGACTCTGGATCTGGTCCAGCTCCCGCAGCTCGGTCTGGTATGCCTGCAGGCCGAACGCCTTGTCCTGGTAGGGTTTGTTGAGCGTGCGCCGGCACAACTGCTGATCCACCCCGGTTTGGTCATCGCAGTCGTAGACCTGACTGGCCGAGCGCAATGCCTGCGCACTACCCGTCAGGCCTGCATAGCCGCCGTTCTGGATCGCGGTATAGACGCTCTGCCAGTTCGACGGTAACGAGTTGGCGACGACCGGATTGCTCAGAAGCGTGCCGAAACCGCGTGAACCAATCGTCGACTGATAGATCTGCATTTCTTGCTGCACTTGCTGCTTGAGTTGGCCCACGGTGGCAATGGCCTGCACAACGTTCTGTGCGTCGTAAACCGGGATCCCTTGCGCGTGAGCGCCAGCGCATTGCGCCGCACACACGAATGCGACAGTGATCCATTTGCTTCGTCCATTCATGGTCGTTACCTCCTGGTCAGCTGTCCTGCTGGCCCAAATTCGCGCGCGCAGCGCGCTGGTAAGCTGGGGCCCCGCCGCCGCCCGACCCAAATCTCCCGCCCGAACCCGTCCGATCGCGAATTTCGCCACCGGAGGGCGGGCCTCGTCCGTTACGGCTAAACGCCCGCCCGATCGCCGTGACGAGGCTTCGCGATGCCATGCCGGCCACAAACGCACCGAAACCCGACAGCGTGGCGCCGCCAGACAAGCCCGCTGCAACCGAAGGCAACTGCCAACCGACCATCGCGAGAAACACCCCGGTCGCAAAGAGCCCAATCGCGGCAGCCGCTGCGGCGGCATCGTCTAGAGAGGCGGAAACGGCTTGCATCAGGGCTGACGAGCCGTCACCGGGTGAACCGCCCGTCGCGTGGAACGAAGTGAGATCGGCCGAGAACGCCGTGAGCGCCATGCCAAGGAAGGCAGCAACCAAAACCTGTAGCAACGCGTAATTGGCAACCTTCGCGGTCCACGCCTCGAAAAATCGCGCAGTGGGCGCAAACGCGGCGCACGCGATGAAGATCGGGCCCAGTCCGAGCACGAGATCGAGTAGCATCCTCGCCATCACGACCTCGAAAGCCAGCACGATCAAAAAAATGGACCCACCGAGCGCAGCAATGAGGCCGCAGAGGAAATCCCCAATCGCGGCGGCCAGACCGCTCGGACTGATTCCCTCATGCGTCGCCTTGTTGAAGTAGGCGTCCATCACGAGGTCGACCTGTTGGTCGTAGCAGTCGAGTGTCTGGTAAATGCTGGTCGCGGCACCCTGTCCGGTCACGGTGCTGCCGTTGGCCGACCCGCATCCCGGATTGCCCCCACCCGTCGTGTTCGCCGCGTTCTGGATTGTCTGGGCCAGCCCGGCCGTCGCGCCGTTGACGGCTGTGACGACCTGCTGCTGGTAGATCCCAGTGCTCAGCGCGAACGCGAGCGTGATCGACACTTTCAGCCCTCGCCAGGCAAAGGCCGGCACCGCCTCGTGCGCTTCGCCGCGCACCACCGCGAAACCATAGGCCAGCACCCAGATCGTGACGCCTGTGGTCACGACGGGCACGAGTGCTCCGGAAAGCGCCGACGATACGGTCGTAACGTAGGTCGACATGCCGTTTTCGAGCGTGCCGCCTACGGCGGTAAAGAGGCCACTCATCGCGCACCTCCCGGCCCGGGCGATGGCGACAAGCGCGAGCTCGCCTGTGCCGCCCGACGCTTCGCTAGTCGGTCATGAAAAACGGGCAGCCAGTCTTTCGGCATATCTCCGACTTCGGCACGGATCGCATCCAGCAGTTCGACGTTGTCGGTCGTGCCGGACAGGACATCGAGCACATCGCCAAGCCCTGCGAGATCGAGTCGGCCGATCGCGGAGCGATGGCCCTGCTTGACGAGGAACAAGCGGCTGCTCTCGCCCAGGTTGCGCACGATATTGAATTCGGCTTCGGTCAGCTTGAAGCCACGCACGTAATCGTCGTAGTCGGCGCGTGGATTCGGCAGGAAGAAAAAGGTCGCGCTCTGCTCGATCAGCGCACTTGCGATTTCGCTTCGCAATACGTCGGCCGGCGACTGGGTATCAAAAATCCCCAGCCCGTTCTGCTTGCGGATTGTCTTCTGCTTGTTCTTCGCAAAATCCGTGAAGACTGGATCGCCGAGCCGCTTCCAGAACTCGGTCATCACATAGATGAAACGTCGCCCGTCGATCAGGTTTTCGGTCCGGTGCAGCAGGTACATCGTCACCGGCGTCGACACCTCAGGGTCGTCCAGCAACTCGGTGTCATCGAAGCCAAACAGTTTCGCGTGCGAGAGATCGATGCGGTCCGTCGGGTTGTCGAGTACCCACCCCAGACGTCCGCCCGCACACCATTTGGCCAGTCGCGCATGCAGGCTGTTTTCGCCTACGTTCGGGAGAAGCTGCCGCACCATCGACAGACGGCGCAGGGACTTGTTCATACGCGCAACCTCTCGTACGGCACGCGAGATGTCGAGTTCGTCCTTTGCAGACAATGGCTCGCCGACGTCGACGAGCTTGCGCACGAGGCGCTCCCAGAATTCGATCACCGGCTCATCCGGTGCCATCTGGAACGGATTCAGCCCGGTGGGTTCGCCGCGACGGAACACGGTATGGGTGCCGCCCATCGCACGGATCGCGATCTCCGTGCCGCGATCCTTGTCGAACAGCACCGCCGTAAGGTCATACTTGGTCGCCATCGCGAGCAAGAACAGTTCGAGCACCGTCTTGCCGGCGCCTGCCCGGCCGATGATCTGCGTGTTGGCGAGTGCCTTCTCGTCGAGTGAGTCCTGCTTATCCGGTGTCGCGTGGAAGTTCAGATAGAGCGGCTGGCCGCTGGGTGTCTTGACGATCGTGATTGCCTCGCCCCACGGATTGCCTTCGCGCTTGCCAGTCGCGAAGTTGTGCAGGCTTGCCAGACCACAAAAATTGCGCGACGTGAGCATCGCTTCGCGCGGTCGATAGCGCCAGTTGGCCGGTAGTTGCGCAAACCACGCCGCATCAGCCACAAGATCGATCAGAGCCGTCTGGAACCCGGCATCGGCCAGTTGCGTTCGGGCCTTCGCGACACTTCGAGACACCTCATTCAGCGAGTCACCGAGCACTGCCAGCGAATAGTGATACTCGCCAAGAACGAAATTCCCGTTAATCAGATCATCGAGGGCGCGGTCGATCGCGTCGACTTGGGACAGGGCAACGTCCTCACCGGCGATAAGCTGATTGCGCTGCCGCTCCAACGCCTCTTTCGCCGTGGGTTTATCCAGAATCGTGAAGCTCTGCGTCTCGATATATTCGAAGTCGCCGTACAGCAGACCATTGAGCATGCCCGGTTCGGTGTCTTCCGGATAATCCTTGAGGTCGAGCATCGCCGCGAACCGCGTTGCCGTCGGCATGCGAATCTCGATTTTCTCGGCCCCCACAAAGAGCCGCGAAATGGGTAGCGCCTCTCGGATCGTGCCAGCTGGCACCGGCTCAGGTTCCCAGACACCGTTGACCAGATAGCCGAGCAGTTCTAGCGCTGACGAATAGCGGCGCGAAGTGGTCACGATGGGACTCGGCCGGCGATAGACACCAAGCGCGACCGGTTCATAGGGTTTCAGGCTCGATTCGACCTGGGCGGCGAGTTCCGACATCACCTTCAGTGCATCGAGCTGATCGCGCCGGATGTCGTCGCGCGTGCGGCGTGCCGCGCGGCTGAAGACACGTCCGAGGCGGGTGCGATTGGGCCGGTAGACCACCGTCAAATACAACTCGTTGGCCATCATCCGATAGCCGGCAAAACTCGCGTAGTAGCGCGTTGCCAGGTCCTCGCAGAAGTGGTTGTCGTACTGCGTCGAGAATCGGTCCGACACCCGTCGGCGCAGACGATGCGACCACAGCGCCACATGGCCGCCCGCCAATCCGCGCACAAATTGGTTGAACCCATCATGTCGCGCGAGGATGTCGGCGGGATCGGCCGCCTCAAACGCAATCCCGGCGATCTTCCAGATCTGCAGGTAGTCGCCTTCGCGCGTCTTGATGACGTGGTCGGTCACATGTGTCGAGTACGGGATATAGCCGGCAAGCGGCACTTCCCGACTCGCGACGGATCCGACGTGCGATTTGCGCGGCATGTCACCCCCTCCTCTTCAGGCGTACCGGCACATAGGCATGTACACCCCAGAAGCGGCGATTGCCCTGACGCAGCGCCATGCGAACGCGTCGCACGTGCTGGGCAAGCCGTTGATCGTCATGGCGCGTCGTCACCCGCATCGCGACGAACACCGGGATCATCAAAAGGAGGATCGCGACACCCAGCGCAGGGCTGGCCAGCAGTGCCCAGATCGCCGGGATCAGCATGCCGCCGCCGACCATCAGGAAGGGCACCAGTGGCACCCCCCAGAGCATCGCGGGACGCGTGCAGCCTTTGAATACGGGATCCTTGAGCGAATACATGGTTCGGCGCCCCCGGATCAGCTCGACGGAATCAGCATGCCGGCGATGACGGTCGCGCAACCGACGAATAGACCGCCGATAAACACGTTCGCGATATCACCGAACCGGGCGTGCTGGAACATCATCCGAAAGCCCGCCCAGATGATAGAAATCGAACAGATCACGCCTCCGACGCTCAGCAGCGTCGTCTGGATCGTGTTGAGCAGCGTATTGACCTGTGAGAGTTGTGCGCAGGCCGGAGACGCGAACATCAGGGACGATGTGGCAAGAATGATCGTCAGCGCCATCTTTCGGTCAGACAGCAATCGCATCGCTATTCTGACCAATCTCCACAATTCAAATCGCATTCCTAAATACATGTTCGGATCCTGTTCGATCTATCGCTGATTATTTCGTCAACGGCGAGTTAGAACACCACCGCGCTACTGTTCGGTTTGAGCCGCTCCTGGGTGTCGGGCGAAGCGGCGCTCACACCGTCATGATCCCGCCGCGATAGCTTCCGAACCTCAGGTTCAGAACGGAGAGCGCGAATCGGCGCTGCAGAATCGATCGGTACGACGGGAATAGGTGCAATTGCCGGAACGAACGAATCAGAGGACGCTTGCGCCGCTGCGCTCTCCACGACACGCTGGACGTAGCCCGTCTGGTAGCCGGTCGAGAAATTGCCGCTCGCATAGCAAGAAAGGCTTGCGCGTAGTGCAGCCTGTACATCAGCCCTATAATCGGTCCGTGCGTGGAACTTTCCGGTCGTCACCGCCGCTGTAAAACAGCGGCGGAGAATGGCGGCGCCTGCTGCCAGGTTGCGACAAGGCTTGAATGCGTTCTCGGCGGTCAGGCCAAAGGTCGGCCAGTTCGCTCGATTCACCTGCGTGAGCCCGACACTGAAATTCCAGCCGCCCGCCTCCAACGCGCGCACCGTCGCGACCGCTTCGGCAATATTCGATGGCTGTCGACGAAGCTGCCCGTGAACGATGCCGATCGCGTAGGGATTGAATCCCGATTCGGTGCGCACGATCGCCGCCATCGTGACCGGGGCGATCTGCGGCGCGCAATAGTGCACGAGCGACAAGAAATCGAGCGGCATTATCGATTCCCCTCTCCTGGGCGAACGACCTGCTGCAGGAGATGCACTGCTGACGTCGCAGGATAGTGGGTGGCATGTGCGTTGTTGCTTGCCGCTCCGTTCAACGTCCCAGCTGTAGCAAGATCACAGGTTGGAACAGGATCGCCGTCTCGCAGCGCGGCCCATAGTCTCTCGATTGGCGGCACGCATTCGGCGTACTGCTCCGGGCCACCGGGATTAGACAGACACAGCCTCACCTGACAACCCCAATCGTCCGCTCGTGCAACGTCGGACCACGCCATCGACACGCCAAGCGCAACCGCAAGCGACAGCACGCGAGGCCACACGCTTTGTCGCACGTCCGAAGGTAACGCGGAATTACGCATGGCACACCTCGACTATTTCCGACTGTAATGCCGGTTCATGCGCAGAGAAGAGTCGACGAGCGAGCACATCGAAACACACGCGCATGGCTTGCCATTCGCGATTAGCTGCCAAGTCGGCCGAACCGAGGTCCATAATCGAGACCCCGTTCGCCTGCGCCTGCGAGATGGTGTCGAGCCGAGGTAGCAATAGATGGCCGCTTGGACTCTGATCATGCGGAACAAGCCATGCGGCCACGCAGGCCTCGAGCCGCTTGAATCGAGTCTCCTGTCGCAGGCTCGTCTCGACGCAGTTGGGCACGATGCCGATAAAGCACAAGGAGGGATTGAGCCGGGCTCGGACACTACGCACGCCATTGCTGCCATTGACGAATTCGACCACCTGCTCGAGCATGTCAGGCGACAACAGAACGGGACTGATCAGCGCATCCACGAGCGCCGCTGCACAAATGGATCGCGAATCAGGCCACGGCGGACTATCGATCAGGCATACGTCAAACAACGGCGCGACTTGGGACAGTAGATGTCGCAAATTGGCGTAGCAACGCGCGCCGACCGGATCGTCTCGATACGCAATACCCGCGATGGCGTCCGCAGCAAGCACGCCTATGCAGGATCCGGCCGAATCGGGCAGTCTGTCAGACCTAACATTCGGCGCCCCGCACTTCATCAACCGTGCGCTTGCGCCGCGTGTAAGCGAAATGGCACTACGCGCCGGCTCGGCCAGATCAAGCACCAACACACGATATCCACACACAAGACGAAGATAATGGGCGAACTGACACACCACTGTCGTTCTGCCTGTACCACCATGGGCCGAAGCCACCAGAAGCGATTTCATGGTCGTCATTCCTCGGATGTGGCTCCGAGCATCGACGTCCCTTCATGGAAATGAGGGCTTGCGGCATGCGGAAGGGTCGCGACGTGTTCAACAGGAACACACCAGAAATCAAAAAAGCCTGCGATTGCAGGCTTTCTCACGAGCGCTACGGCACATTACGCCATCACACAGACATCAATGCTGCGGGGCCGCTAACGCGTACTCGGTCGTGCTGCGCACGTTGACCGGATCGGATTGTTGGCTTCACTGTAGGTCAGCCAGCACGCCGATTCAAGAGCCGACATGCGTCGACGAGATGACACGATATCCCTATCATGCCGTGGTGCTTCTCGCTATTCCTATATTTATTCCGCGTTCGGGGTGAACGCGATCTTGCTCACGGCGGACCTACACGAGGCGAGCGCGACTCATGCCACACTAGCGCCCGTACTATGGAAGTCGCCGAACATTCCTCCCGCGAACGTCACTGTTGGATCTCGCCTTCTGCAAGGGCACGGGCAAGCGCGGACCGTGCCGCATGGAGTTCCAGATCGAAATGTTGACGCGGATGGCGGGCAATCTTCAGCCGTCGACACACGACTTCCCGACTCGCATGCCAGAGATAGACCATTCGCAGCAGGTCCCGATTTCGAGGCGTCAGCGTTCGCCACGCTCGGGTCACATACTCGGCATCAACGGGATCATGAGCACCACGATTCGACTGCCCCCAGTTGCGAAGACGCTCATCAAGCGACGGCGGCGGCTTATCGTTTTTCATCGCTGCCGTCCTGCTCTTCAGGTTCGCGCGCCTGCGACGCTCGATATCGTGCAGGATCTGCCAAGAACTGTTCGATATCGGCCGCCCGCCACCCTACCATTCGCCCGCCAAGCGCGATCGCGCGGGGAAAAGTTCCGTCTTGCATGCGCTTGTAGATCGTCGACCTCGATAGACCCGTGCACTGCTCGACCTGTCGTCGGCGCAAGATTGTCCGCGTTCCGTCATCATTCCAAGACATGATTCGCCCTCCATATTCGGCACAAACGTGGCCGGAAGTGAAGAGCATTCAAGCAGCGAAGATGACGATGGTCCAAACCCGTCGTATCGACGGGACATCCCGTCGGTTCAGCGCGGAATCCCGGCGGAAATCGCGGATGGTATGACCGAGGCGCGGTGCGAGGTCATCGTGCGTTGATGCAACGTCCACGCGGCGGCCTACTTCGCAAACTCCCCATAGGCGGGAAAGGTGATCTCCGGGTGCTCTACGCGAGACTTGTCGGTCTCACGACGCCGCGCTCGACGCCGTAATGGGTGACGCGAACTGCCCCGTCATCAGTCGTTGGAGCTTTTCCCAGGCAGCGCAGTACCTGTGCATCGGCACGGCCGCCAACTGTTCGTCATGAACAACCAATATCTGCTCGATCGTGGACTGCTCGCGATCGAGCAACAGCCAAGCTGCACCCTGCTCCGCACGAGCAATGCATGCATCCAAAGCGGCCTCGGCTTGCCGATACATACTCAAATCCGCGCCCGGTCCGGTCTCGCTGCGCATATAAAACGCGAGATAGACGACCCGGAGCAGACAACTGATTTGCTCTTCTCCTCCATGTCCGGCCCGCACCGCGGCCAGCGCCATATGATTTTCGAGGGACAGCGCACGGACCTTCGCGGTCGGCAATGGCAGGAGATCGCCTTTCATAAGCGGCTTGCGACCCGAGCGTCGGACTTTCGGCAAAACCATGAGCCATGAAGTGTTCATAATGATGTTGAGACATGATACCGCGAGCCTCACATCAAGCCGAACGCAAGCTGCCGTCTCGAACTCCAGCGAGCGGTAGGCTAAAAGCCGGATACCCACTCCGGCGATGTTCGGCTCTGACGGTTCAGTGCTGCTCAGAACTTGATCCGCATCCCGGCACCCACGCTGTTGCCAGTCGACACACCTGTGATCGTGTCATAACGCCAAGCTGCATACACATCGGTCCGCTTCGACAACGGGTAGTCATAACCCAGCGCGACCGTCGACCAACGGATACGATCGCCTACCGACGGTCGCCGCCGCGTTCCCGCCCACGACATCAGTACGCTTCCTAACCCTATCCGAACGCTTGCCCCCAACTGCACCGTATCGTCCGTGACGTGATTGTTGTTGTCCACGCGCTCGTACTGGGCGAACAGCTTGACCACACGCAACCGATACGCGCTACCGACCATCCATGCGGTCTGCGCGGTGGCGCCGTTGAGAAACAGCGATGCCGTATGCAAACTCTGCATGGCGGCCGTCGCGGAAAATGGACCGGCGAAGTACAACACGTTCGCGCTGTAGTTGGCTTGCCCGGCATGGCCGGCAACGCCGGCATTGCTGTACAGCAGGCTTCCGGACAAACCGGCAACCTCAGGGGTCTGATAAAGGAGCGAATTATCGATCGCCGTGTCGCTCTGGAGTGACGCAGCACCCAGGGCCGAGCCAAGAAAACTATGTACGACAATCGGCGAGAAGACGAACGAATTGCCGAATGGATTGAACAGCAGCGTCGACACGAACAGTGGCGCGGTATTGCGCCCCAGCGTCAACGCTCCGAAATTCCCGCTCAGACCAACGAAGGCATTTCGCCCAAAAAATGACTGTCCAGGAAACGAGCCGACCTGGCCGCCGTTGATGCGATAAAAGCTCTCGAGCGTGAAGATGGCCTTCATACCTCCGCCGAGATCTTCCGTACCGGACATCCCCCAATACGAAGTCGTCATCCCGCCAGAGCCGACTTGCCACGCATAGCCGGTTGCACCGGCGGGATGCACTTCGCCAACGAATGCGTCCGCGAGCCCATACAGCGAGACCGATGATTGCGCATGCGCGATCCCGGCACATGTGCACACGCCCAACATTACAGCCAACTTACCCGCGCTTCCCCGAAGTCTTCTTATCTGCATGATGTCTCCTTCCTCATTTTGATTGTTTGTTCGTGTCGTGCCGTATTGGCATCGACACTGTTCAGTCCGGTCGCACACGCGCGAGCGGTCTACCGCTGTCGGCCAGCGCGATCGCCACCACGATCTCGTTCGGCGCTGGTGCATCGGCGAGCGTCAGCGAGACCGTGTCGAAGTGGTCAAAGCTCCACATATCGGTGCTGCCGTGCAGCGGAACGTCCACACAGGTCCCTGGCGCACCGCGCTTGGTGACTGACGGGATCAACGACGTGGCGCCGGGCAAGCTCTCGCGCATGGCCTTGCCCATGCGGGGATGCAAGATCGCCGCCGCACATTCGAGCGGTACCTCGCTGCCCACAAGCGCTGCCTTGCCGTAGGCCTGAATTGCCGACGGCGGGACATCCAGCGCCCATCGCGCGCGGCCTGTGAGCAGCGTGCCGAGCTCAGCGCCCAATTCATAGAGCGACTCAAGCGTCGCAAGCGGCTCATCCGCTCGCCAGCCGTCGAACCGCAGGACCGCCGCCACGACGACTTGTCGATGCGGCGGGTCAACCGGTACGTGTAGTTCTGCACGTCGCTCGGCCAGATGAACCAGGATCTTGGCAATAGGCGGACTCACGTGCGCACCTCCATGTCCTCGATCCGATCCCGGATCGCTTCAGGCGGAGCCGGAAACGGACCACGTGCGCACTCGTACGCCCGTGCCGCGCGCAGCACCAGCGCATCACCCCCCGGTGGCCCGATGATCTGTAGCCCCGTCGGTAACCCGCCAGGCAAACCACACGGCACGCTCGCCGCCGGCAACCCAGTCTGGTTGCACCACGACGTCAACGGGGGTGCCATGCGCGAGTGCTCAGGCCGTCCCTGCGCGAGTGGCGGGGCACAATGGAATGTCGGCGTGAGCAGTAGGTCGTAGTCTTCAAAGAACGCGGCCATCGCGACCGTGAGCGCGTGGCGCGCCTGAAGCGCATCGACGAAGGTCGAAGTGGGGACGCTATCGCCCGCCTCGGCCAGCGCACACACATCTGGATCGAGCTGCGGCCGCGCCGAGGGAGGAAGCTGCCGAGCCCTTTGTGCAAAGAAGACGGCCCACTGGATTGCGTGCATGCGGCTCTCCAGATAGCCGTCAAGCGGCTTCACAGCCGTTTCCTCGACATGTGCCCCGAGCGCCTCGAACAGACCCACCGCCTGAAGGACGCTCGAGATGATGTCCGGCTCGACCTGTACCCCCGCAGGTGCCGGGCAATAGGCAATGCGCAAACCGGCAATGCCATCGTCCAGACCGATGCGCAAATCGGGGCAAGCAGAAGCCAGTCTTCGCGCATCGCTCTGGCGGGTCATCACGGTCAGCATCAGCGCCGCGTCGCTTACGCAGCGGGCGATCGGTCCAAGGGTCGACAGGTGCGTCCAACTCACCGCCGCGCCGGCTGGCACTCGGTTGAACGACGGTTTCATTCCGACCACCCCGCTCCAGCAGGCTGGGACGCGGATCGAGCCGCCGCCGTCGGTGGCCAGCGACAACGGCCCCATGCCGAGCGCAACCGCAACAGCTGATCCGCCGCTGCTCCCGCCGGACGTGAGACGCCGGTCCCACGGGTTACGGGTAATGCCGGTGAGCGGGCTATCGGTGACGATCTTGTTGCCGAATTCCGAGGTCGTGGTCTTGCCGAATAGCAGCGCGCCAGCCTGTCGCAGTCGCCCGACCGCGGGTGCGTCATCGGCCTCCGGCGCACTGGGTGACGTAAGCGATCCATATCGGGTAGGCAGTCCGCGCACGGCGACAAGGTCCTTGACCGAGACCGGCACGCCATCCAGCAATCCACATGGCTCCCCGCGCATCCAGCGTCGCTCCGACTCGCGGGCGGCGGCCAGAACGCCGTCCTCGTCGAGGCTGCACACGCCGTTGACAAGCGGATTGAAGAGCGCGACCCGGTCCAGAACCGCGCAAATAACCTCGACGGGCGAGAACGAGCGGCGTCGGTAGCCGACCATTAGCTGCTCGACGTTCATTTTCAGCACTTCATTCATATGCAATCCTTAATAAATGAGAGAAATTAGAACGCGTTTGACTGCCTCATGCCTATCCCTCGCACTGCGGTGGAATCGGTCCGGCCGAGTCCAAAACCGCGAAACTATTGTCCGACAGTGCGCGTCCGATACGGGTTTGGCACAACACATGGTCGCCGTCCTGGCTCACGCCCGCCTTGCCACGCGGCAGATTTAACGAAACACCCGGCAGCGCGGCTTTCACGCGGGCAACGTCAACGCTGCCGGCCGCCTTGACAGCCGCTGCAAACAGGCGAAGTCCGGCATACGTGCACTCACCGTGCGGTAGCACCACGGCCAACTGCCCTAACCGAGGGTCGTGTGGGCCAGCTTCATGTGCCGTGTAGTGCGCGAGAAAGTCCCGGTTCTCCGGGTTGTCGATGCTCATGAAATACGAGGACACTCCGATGATCCCGGTCGACGCGCCGGTGGTTGCGATCGACAGCGACTCGTGCGCAATGTCAGTCACCAGTTGCGGTTTCATGCCGAATGAGCGGTACTGTTTGACGAAGGTGACCGGGTCGTCGCCGATGCTGTGCCAGACGATCTGTGGGCGCTGGCTTGCGATCTGCTGCAGCACCGCACCATAATCGCGTGTTCCGAACGGCAACCAATACACGTTGAGAAGCTGCCCGCCATAACGCTTCACCGCTGCCTGCAGTCTGGGCACCAGCACCTTGCGGTTGCTGCCGATGTCCGAGACCACTGCGCATACCGTGCGACCACCCTTGCGCATCAGCCAATCGATCAGTGGGTCGACGCGCTGGTTGACAGTCAGGCCCGTAGTGAACAGATTCGGATCGCAGCGCCCCTCGTCGAAGTTCGGGTAGATCACGAGCCGCCCAGCGGACTTGGCGGCCTGCATCGCTGCTTCGCGCTCGGACGGTAGCACCATGCCGGTCAGGACCGCGACCTCATCGCGCATCAACAGCTGCCGGGCCTTCTGCAGCGTCACGGCAGTGGACATCTGGGTATCCTCGACGCTCAGTTGCAACGGGCGCCCCAGCAATCCACCGAAGGCGTTGATTTCGTCGACGGCCAACTGTGCGCAGTTGCGGTTGGTCTCGCCCACGCGGGTGAGCGGACCGCTCAAAGGCGCGAGCAGGCCGATCTTGAGCGGCGTGGTGGCCCGTACCAACGATGGCATAGCAGAAGTGGTGAGTGCGCCGACGGCACTGAATAAGGCGGTTCGGGTAAAGGTGCGACGATTCATCGTAGTCTTCATCGGGTGAGGTCCAGGTGGGAATGCATCGAATGTAGTGAAGAGATTGAAGACGTGTCAGACTCGGCGGCCGGCGACAGGTATTGTGCCAACGGATGGGCCCCCGCGGCACCGCTTCGCGGCTCGATGCGGCCGGCATGGGCAACTCGCCCGTTCTTGAGCACGATGCAGCGCTGCGCGCTGCGCAGCACAAGGTCAAGGTTCTGCTCGACCAGGAGCACGGCGAGCTGCGATCGGCGGCACAACGTTGGGATGACCTCGCCGATCAGCTCGACCAGATTCGGCTGCACGCCGTCGGACGGTTCATCCAGCAACAGCAGTTTCGGCCGACCGCACAGCGCGCGGGCAATCGCGAGCACCTGTTGCTCACCTCCGGACAGCGTGCCGCCGTGCTGCGAGAGTCGCGACTTGAGAATGGGGAAATATTCGAACACCTCGTCGAGAATCGCCCCACCACCCGCAGCCTGCGTGCCCATCATGAGGTTCTCGCGCACGGTCAACTTGGGAAAAATCCAGCGTCCCTGAGGAACCAATCCGATGCCGCGTCGGGCGATCGCATGGGTGCGCAAGCCGTTGAGGGATTGCCCCTGAAACCGCACGTCGCCTGTCACGCGTGGCAGCAAGCCCATGATCGCTTTGACCAGGGTCGTCTTGCCGACGCCATTACAGCCGAGCACGCCAACAACTTCGTTTGGCCCGACGTCGAGGTTGAGTTGATGCAGCACTGCAACGTCGCCATATCCGGCAGACAGATTCTCAATGTGTAGCATGACCCGCTCCCTGACCGAGATAGATGCGCCGGATTTCTTCATCGCGCGCGATGTCCGCATAGGAACCTCGTCGAACGATCTGGCCGCGGTGCATGACCCAGGTCTCGCACCGTAGCGCCTCGACAAAGCTCAGGTCGTGCTCGATCGCGAGTACCGCGCAGCGCTCGCGCAGACGGTGAATCAGGCATACGAGCCGCTGCGCATCGGCGACCGACAGGCCGGCGGCCGGCTCATCGAGCAAGAGCAACGCGGGTTGGCACATCATCGCCATGCCAATCTCCAGCCACTGGCGTTCACCATGCGGCAGGGTCATCGCACGTAAGTTGGCCTGGTCCGACAGTCCTATCTCGTCCAGAATGGCGTCCGGATCCGGCATCGGCGTGTCCCGGTACGAGGCAACACCGAGGCCCGCGACGACGAGGTTCTCGCGCACGCTCATTGAAAGAAAGGTGTTCGTGCCTTGAAACTTGCGAACCACGCCGCGTCGACAGAATCGGTGCATCGGCCGACCCGTCATACGCTCACCGGCGAGGTACAACTCTCCGGCCCCCGGCGCGATTGCGCCGGACAACAGCCCGACCAAAGTGCTCTTGCCAGCGCCGTTCGGGCCAATTACGCACAGCAGATCGCGTGAGCCAATCGACACGTCGACGTTGTCGACCGCATGAATGCCACCGAACGCGCGCTGCAACCCTTCACCCTTTATCAGCGGCGTATCCATTACCGGCCTCCTTCCACGCGTTCGGCACGACGTAAGGGGCTACGTCCCCGTCGAATTCGGTCGATCCGGCGTGCCCCCGCGATCAAGCCACCGAGTTGTACGCCGTTGGGCAGGAACAGCACGCAGCAGAGGAACAATGCGCCGAGCACGAGCGGCCATCCGTCGGTAGTTGCGCTCGATACCGTTTGCTTAAGCAACGTCAACCCGACGGCGGCGAGCACCGGACCACCGAGCGTGCCTTTACCGCCGATCGCCACCCATAGAATGACTTCGGTGGCCAGCACCGGCGAGAACACATCGGGCGCCACTACCCCCGAACAGGCAGCCATCAACGTTCCTGCGATTGCGGCAAGTCCAGCCGATGCGACGGACACCAGCAAAAGGTGCCCGGACGTGTGATAACCGCACGCCTTTGCCCGCCATTCGTTCGTCGCGATCGCGGTCAGGACTTTGCCGTACCGGCTGCGGCATACGAGCCAGGTCGCGACGAGCAGTACGGCAAGCACGGTCACGACCGTGTACCAGGACCCGCGCGCTCCGCTCAAATCGAGCGTGTGCCCGACCAGTGAGAAGGACAACCCCGGAATGCCGAGGAGACCCGTGTCACCGCCCGTGACCGACTGCCAGCTTGTCGCCAGTTGCTGGACGACAATCAGCACGGCCATGCTGATAATGGCGAAAAAGTGTAAGCGCACACCGGCAAACAACAGGAAATAGCCCAACACGGCCGCGACGACCACGGCACAGACCAGTCCCACGATCACTCCGACGGCGGGCGTCTGTCCATATTGCACGGTAGCGATTGCGAAACCGTACGCGCCGAGTCCGAAGAAGGTTGTATGTCCGAGCGTGAGTACGCCAGCCCTACCCCACAACAGGTCGTAGCTCAGTGCCAACAGTCCCATGATCAGCGCATCCCGCACGGTCGAAAGCGGATAACTGCCCAGGCAGAACGGCAAGATCAATGCGGCAGCAACAATCGCTGCGCCGATTGCCATCGGAGAGATGTCTTCGATACTGATCGCTGGTTGAAACAACCAGCGGCGCTTACTCGCAAGAAATTGTTGGAGCATGATTCAACCTTTACCGTGGAACTGATGAGCGGCGCTGAAACCGGGCAACAGGCCCTGCGGCCGAAAACGGATCAGAACGATGGACAGAATCAGCACAATCGCTGAGGCTAGGGACGGATCGACGCGATAGCTGAGCAGCGTTTCAGCTGTGCCGACGAAGGCGCTACCCAGCAGACTGCCGGCGATCGAACCGATACCGCCCAACACGATCACGAAGAACGCCTTGGCCAAATAGGCGACGCCAAGATGGGACTCCACCGATGTCATCGGCGCGACAAGGACGCCCGCCAGCGATGCGAGTGCGGCACCGCCACAGAACGCCAGCCGGTTCAGCCGCCGCGTGTCGATACCGACTGCCTCCGCCATCGCTGGGTGCTGGATCACAGCACGCAGCTGAATTCCGAAGCGTGTATAGGTGAATAGCAGCCAGCAACCGGTCGTCACCACCGCTGCAACGCCAATCACGAAGAGTCGATACGCCGGATAGCTGCCCCCCGGCACGGGAATCGCCCCCTCTAAGGGCGCGTACACCAGCATCGGATGTGTGCCGAAAACTAGTTCGAAGGCTTTCTGGACGATTAGGCTGATCGCGTATGTCGCGAGCAATGTGTCGAGCGGACGGTCGTAGAGCAACCGGATCACGAGCCGCTCAAGGAACCATCCGAACACCGCACCAACCACCGGCGCCACAAACAATGCGAGCCAGAACGCATGCGGCCCGCCCAACGATTGCGCCACTGCCAACGTGTAGGCCCCGATCGTCACCCACTCCGCGTGTGCGAGGTTCACGATGTCCATCAAACCGAAGATGATCGCGAGACCCAGCGCGATTAGCGCGAGGATGCTCACGTAGCTGAGGATGTTCAAGATTGTCGCCATCGTCCAAAGTCCGTCATGTCATGTCCGCCGCCAATCCTGTCCAACTCGAAAGCTGCGGAGTCCTCGTTTCACCAAGCAGAGAAGTCATCACTTCGCCGCCATCCAACTAAGGAATTCTTAGCTTTTAGACTAAGAAATACTTAGTAAAAATCCCACAATAAATAAAGAAACTCTTAGGATGCCTCGATCTTCATCGACATCCGCTGTTTTCCCCAAGCGCCTGAAACAGGCTCGCCTGCGCTCGGGCCTCACCCAGGAGCAACTTGGGATCGCAGCGGGAATCGACGAATTCTCCGCAAGCGCGCGCGTGAATCAATACGAAAGCGGAAAGCACACGCCCAAGCTGCAGATGGGGCAGCGGCTGGCCATTGCACTGCAGGTTCCGACAAGTTTCCTTTACGAAGAAGATGACCTTCTCGCAAGTATTCTCGCGACTGCGGCAAGGCTGTCTCGCGAAAAGAGAAAGGCCCTCCTCAAGAGCGCTGAAGCGTTGACGCAGACTATCCCCCTCACCTCCAAGACCAAGTAAATTTTAGTCGACAGACTAAGAGTTACTTAGCAAAAACTGCGCGCCTTTCCCGGACACTCTGTGCATGTCCAGCGATGCCACCTCTGCCTCCGTGTTTCCCAAGCGCCTGAAACAGGCTCGATTGCGCTCGGGCCTTACACAGGAACAGCTCGGCATCCAGGCTGGCATCGACGAATTTTCCGCCAGCGCCCGCGTTAACCAATACGAAAAGGGCAAACATACGCCCACGCTTCAAACCAGCCAACGTCTGGCGCGCGCGATGCTGGTCCCCACCAGCTTCCTCTATGAGGACGACGACCTGCTCGCAAACCTTCTTGCCATCGCCGGCCGACTGAGCAAGGAAAAGAAAAGAGCACTTGTTGCGAGCGCGGAAGCACTCGCGCAGGAATAGCGCTCAAAGTCGCCCCTCATCGGGCGCATCACAACACCCTCTGTGCCGGCAGCGACACCACACACCCTCCCAATACGCCCCGGTTCCCTCGAGCAAACGACGCGTCGCCGATTTCGGTGACTCGACACCTTGCGCCCCGAAATGCGCGGCATGTCACGGATTCTGCGTCTTCGCTGCGGATCACGCTGGCGCATCACCTATTTATTATCATAAATCTACGCTCACCACGGTCACTCGTCAACGTGCCCCGTCCAAGCGTTTACCCGGAATCTCCCCCGCTGACTGGATACCCCACAGCTTGACAAACTCGGCCGATCACGTCTACCGTTAATTTATGATAATTAATTGGAGAATGACATGGGAAGCGACTTATGCGGACTGACTGCGTGGGAACTTAGCGGGCTGTATGCGAACGGACGGACATCGCCCGTCGATGTGATGAAGACCACCTTGGAACGGATCCAGTCATTGGATCCGACGGTCAACGCATTCTGCCAAGTCGCCGATGAGGCTCTCGAATCGGCGCGGGCGTCCGAGGCGCGCTGGCAACGTGGCGCGCCCCTCAGCCAACTCGACGGCGTCCCGGTCAGCATCAAGGACAACATCGCCGTTGCCGGACTCCCCACGCGATACGGGTCGCGGGCGACGATGCCTGAAGCCGCCGCATCCGATAGTCCCAGCGTGGCGCGCCTACGTGAGGCGGGGGCAATCTGCTTTGGCAAAACGACTATGCCGGATTTCGCACACAAGATCGTCACCGACAGTCCCCTCACCGGCACCACGCGCAATCCATGGGACCGCTCGCGTACGCCGGGTGGCAGCAGCGGAGGTGCCGCCGTTGCCGTTGCGCTCGGAATGGGTGCAGTGGCCATCGGCACGGACGGTGGCGGATCCATTCGCATCCCAGCCTCCTTCACTGGCGTCTTCGGATTCAAGCCCAGTTTTGGGCGCGTGCCCCACGCACCTCGCGGCCCCTTCGGTCTGCTCAGTCATGTCGGACCGATGACACGTTGCGTTGAGGACGCCGCTCAGATCCTAACGATCATCAGCCGCCCGGACAGCCGCGACTGGTACGCTTTACCGTTCGAGGGAGCAGACTATGCGCGCGGGCTGTCATGCCTTCCCGTTCCGGGCGGTATTCGTATTGCGTGCAGTCCCACGCTCGGATTGCCTGTCATCGCCGAGGCTGCAATCCACGATGCTGTGGTACGAACTGCAGCGATGTTTCGCGAACTTGGTGCACTCGTTCACGTCGCCGATCCGCCTGGTGTCGCGCAATGCAATGCGGTCCACACAACACTTTGGCGCGCATGCTGCCGTCAGCTCACGGACGGTATGACCGACAGGTGGGCAGAACTCGACCCGTCGCTGCAGGCATACGCGCAAGCCGGCAACGGCATCTCGCGGGGTGAGCTATTGGGTGCACTGATCGAACGGGAAGAACTGGGCGCCGCCGTCAATGCGTTTTTCGAGCGACACGATCTCCTCATCTGCCCGGTGTATCCCGACGTGGCCCCCTCACTTACCGAAGCAAGTTCAAACGAAGCGTCGTTTCCGCATTTCACGGCTTGGTGCAATCAGCTGGGACTGCCGGCGGCAAGCCTCTATGCCGGGATGACTGCCACGCGCCTGCCCGTCGGCATCCAGATAGTAGGCGGTCGCCATGCCGATGCATTGGTGTTGTGGGCGAGCCATATGCTCGAACGCGCGTTTGGGCGCGCCCCGTTCGGCGAGCTGACACGCGAGCTCTCCGCCGCTGCGGCCGGAGCAACGCCTGCCTAACGAGCCAGGAGCCGAAGTGGACTGGATCTCGCCTACATGCTCTAGCCGGCGTCACGATCGGAACTCAGGTCCAACTCCGAGTCCAGCACCAGCTTCTGCTGCAGCGCGGCGTGCACTGTGCGCAGTTGCGCATATGCCTCGTCCATGTGCTCGGTCATGAGCGCCGCGACCGCTTCGGCATCCCGGCGTCGCGCGGCGTCCAATATCGCACGGTGCGCGGCAACCGTGTGCCGTCCAAATGCCTGATAGTCCTGCTGCGTCACGTTTCCCGCCACGATCACGAGCGTGTGCAGCATCTGGTTGATGATTTGGCACAGGCTACGCAGAAACGCATTCGGATGCGCGGCAGCTAATACATCGTGGAAGTGAATATCCTCGTGGCGCTGGTCAAGCGCCTCGGCGTGACGCGCTTCGAACGGCTCACAAACGGACACACTGCGCTCGAGCGCTTCAAAATCCGCGTCTGTTAGATGGGGGACCGCGCCCGCAGCCACCATGGGTTCCAGCGTGCGGCGCACCGCATAAATGTCCTCGAGCGTGACGCTCTCGAAAAAGAGATAGTTCTGCAGCGACTGGAATGCCCGGGCCAGCGGCACACGTGTGATCGTTGCCCCGCCATCCGGCCCGGTACTCAGGCTCACGAGCCCTTGTATCTCTAGGGCTTTGAGCGCGTCGCGCATCGAGCCTCGGCTGACATTGAACATTTGCTGAAGCTCAGCCTCCTTGTTCAAGCGTTTCCCTGGTCGCGCCTGCCCGTCGTTAATCCAACGCTTGATCTGCTCGGCCACTTGGTCGCCTCGCTTGATCGCGCGCGAGCCTCGTTTATCCGGCTGCGCCGGCGGCATCTTCTTTTCGGTTGTCGGTTTTCGCCCTGCCATATCGGTCATGTCCGTCGTTGGCCATTCACTGCTGTATCCCGGCGCCATTATCAGGCATCCGCGCCCGACACGGCCAGATTTCCGGCTCCATGCAAGCCTCCCTCCCAACGTTGGGAGTAGCCGGGATAGTGCCCAAGACCTACGCTGCAATCCGAACGCCATGCGTCGAGTACCGATCACATCCGTGCATGTCGGTCACTCGATATTGGTTGCCATCAGGAGAAATCCCTCATGTCAGAGTCGGTGAAGTCGTCTCAGGTGCAATCCACGCTTGCGACAATCCGGGCCAACCTCTCGGCCGACGGGCTGGAACTGGATCAGCTTGCAGCACGCATGCGTTTGCACGGCCCCGAAGCCGACCGGACACGGCAGATTCCAGATGCAGTTTTTGCACCCTTGGACGTACCTGCGCTGAACTTGAATCTCGTTCCAGCCGCATACGGCGGTTGCATGGACGTGCAATCACTGATGTCGCGCACCACACTGATGGAATATCTCGGGTACGCCGACGCGGCGCTAGCGCTCGCTCTGCCCGGCCCTGGCCTCGCAATGCCGCCCGTCCTCGCACTCGGCAGCGGCGAGCAACAGACCCACTTTTTCAAACGATTTCGCAGTGACACACCGCGCTGGGGTGCGTTTGCTATTACGGAGCCCGACTGCGGCTCTGATGCGACCGCGATGCGGACCACCGCTCGCAAGACGGCACGCGGCTGGGTACTGAACGGTACCAAGTGCTTCATCACCAACGGCGCACGCGCGGACGACGTGATCACGTTCGCCACCATCAATCGGCACGCTGGTCGCTTCGGCGTTCGAGCGTTCCACGTCGATCGCAATATCCCGGGCTTCTCCATCGATCGCGTCGAGCAAATGGTGGGGCTGCGCGCCAGTCAGCTCGCAGTTCTCTCCTACAACGACTGTGAAGTACCTGACGACGCGCTCCTCAGACGCGGTGACGAAAAAACCCTCGACGACGCGTTTTCGGGCGCACAACACGCATGGGACTACTTCCGCCCGCTACTGTCCGCGGTCATGGTCGGCGCATGTCGACGAGTACGCGACGATCTCGTGGCCTACTTCGAAGCAGGCGGACATCCTGTGAATCAACGCCAGCGCACTGCCGATGTGAACGGAGCTCTGCTCGATATCGATCGGCAAATCACTACAGCCCAGTTGCTCTGCCGACATGCGGCGTGGAAAAACGATCAAGGAATGGCCACTTCGGTGGATGCGTCGATGGCCAAGGCGTATGCGTCTCAGGTAGCCGCCCACATCACCCGAGCGGCGATCGATTTCGCCGGCCTTGACGGTATCGCTGCCTTTCCGTCGCTCGAGCAAAGCTATCGCGATGCAAAAGCCTTCGACATCATGGAAGGCACCGGAGACCTGCAGCGGCTCATGATTGCTCGCTCCGCACTACGCTCGGCATCTCTTCCCTGGGAGGCCATCCCTTCCGCGTCGCACCGCTCTACAGAAGCGCACCCATCCTGACCCCGTCCGAAATTCGCACTGGAGATCGTTCATGGCAACCCACCCCGCCTCTCCCAGCTCCGCCAGCGTGTCCGAGACAGTAAAAGCCTGCTTGCTATCGGTACTTGGCAGCACCCTAAGCACCGATCTCATCGTAGATGACACCAATCTCTTCGATGTCGGCGTGGACTCGATGAATATGACGGACTTGCTGCTGCAACTCGAGCAGCGCTTTGGCTTCACGCTGGCGCCCGAAGATCTATCCGCCGATCTGTTCCTGCGCTTCGGCAATCTCGTCTCGTTCGTCGAATCCCATGCGTCCCTCGACTGACTTCACTGGCGCCGAACCGCGCATTGTCGCCACGGCACGATATATCCCACAGCACGATGTCCCGGCCGATGCACGTATCGAACCATTCATGGTTTCGGGTGGGTCCGCACGAGAGGACGTGATGCAAGCAGTGTATGCCGATACGCTGCGGTGGCGCGACAGTGGTGCCCCATTCGGCGTGGCCGGTATTCCGTTGCCGCAAGCATCACGAGCTACTGATAACCGGGTCGCTGTGGAACCCGACCAGACATTGTCCGACATGGCACTTGCTACCGTGCGAACGCTGCTTGATTCGTCGTCTCATATCGATGCGTCCACCCCCGATCAAATCATCGTATGCACAACGAGCTTCGAGCATGATCTGGCATTGTCGTGTGCCTGCCGTCTCCACAGCGAACTTGGATCAAGCCGAGCACCGTTGGCGGTTGGCCAGCTTCAAGGCGTGTCGTTCCTGATGGCGTTGGATATCGCCGTGGCGATGATGGCGGCTGACATCCGACTGAATACCGTCGCGATTGTCGCCGCGGAACGCTGGCGCCGGCCGTTCTCACGTCGGATCGGTGCACTGATCGACATGAGTGACGGGGCCGCTGCCGTACTGATCGCGAAACACCCCGGCCCCGGATGGTGCGTGAGAGGGCTCACCGTACGGACACCGGGAATCCCACCTCTCGCAAGTGAGCGCGAACCCGCCTACCTATCGACGCTCGCGGACGTCATTAGCGAGACGTGTGCAATCGCAGGTGTGCAACCTGCCAATGTCGACTGGGTACTTCCGGCGCCAATCGATACTCGACTGGCTCACGAAACCAATACACGTTGCGGACTGCGGCCCGAACGGGTCTGCCACATACGTATGGACGCGTCCGGTCATTTCTGCGCCGCCGACACGCCTGCACGGCTCGACGCGCTGCTGCGGTCGATCGACCCTAGCGAGGGACAACATGCCCTCGTTTGGTCCACCGGCTTCCAAGGGCAGGCCGGCTGCTCTCTCCTTGAATTTCGCGGAGGTGGATCATGATTGCGTCGCAAGAAAATAGCTCCCTTGCGCTGTCTGGCATCGCATTCAGTCTGCCGGATCGAACCGTGGATGCACATCGCTGGGCGGAGCGATGTGGCCAGCCGTCGACGCGTGCGCGTGCACTGATCGAAAACGGTGTAACGCAGTTCCACGACGCGGCCGGCGAATCCCCCGTGACGCTTGCCGTCGACGCCATATCGTCCCTGCTGCGCGATACCAGAACGGCGCCTGAAACAATAGATGCGTTCGTGTACACGCACACGATTCAGACCAGCGTTATCGCGCCCCCAGCAAGTACTGCCCAACAGATTCAGTCCCAAACAGATCTAAACCGTGCGCTGGCATTTTCAGTCACGCAGCAGCACTGCGTCTCGCCAATGGCCGCGATCCGTGTATTGCAGGCGCTCGCCATGCGACGGCCCTCCATCCGGCACGCGATTGTGGTCTGCGCCGATGTGATCGGATCTCACTGCGACCGACTGCGAGCAATCCAGGATCTTGCCCTCCATAGCGACGGTGCCTGTGCGCTATTGCTCGAACGAGACGGTCATCGAAACGCCATTGCGGGCCTGCACGTGTACACAGACGGACGATCCTTCCGCGGCACCGACGAAGATCTGCAGCCGGTTCCCGACGATCGGTACTACTGGTCTGCATTCACCACCATGCGGGCCGCCATCCAACAAGCAGGCATTACGACACGCGAGATCACGCATGTACTGCCTCATCACGCGAATCTGCCGGGCTGGTCCAGGCTGATGGCAATGCTAGCCATCCCTCATGAGCGCCTTTTCACGGCGAACTTCGCGCCAGTCGGCCACGTCTTTGGCGCCGATCCCTTCATCAACTTCCAGACCTGTTCGAACCGGGAACCGGGTGGTTGGTCGCTGCTGTTTTCGTGTGGTCTCGCTGGCTGCTTCGGTGCCATGGTGGTCCGCCACTGATCACCTGAACGATTTCCTTACAACGCTCGACATTCGATCCGGATACCATCATGAGAAACGTCCTCGACCTCGTGCAAGCCGCTGCAATCCGCACACCAGACGCGGAAGCTCTCGTCTGCGGTTCCGCCCGAGTAACCTATCAGGACCTGATTCACCGCGCGCGAGGCATGGGCAATGCACTCTACGCGCTTGGACTCACGGCCGGCGCGCGCATTGCGATCTATCTGGACAAACGTGTCGAAACCGTCGTGTCGATGCTTGGTGCAGCTGCCGCGCAATGCGTGTTCGTTCCGATCAATCCGCTCCTCAAACCCCAACAGGTCGCTCACATCCTGCTCGACTCCGGTGCCGATTGCCTGATTACCAGCGCGCTGCGCGCGCGGATCCTTGACGAACATGGTCTTACCGGCGTTTCCAACACAATTATCGTAGACGATGCCGGCTCCGCGAGCCGACATCTCCGAACAACAACCCACGTTCAAAGCTGGCCCGAGTCCGCAAGCGGAAATCGCACGGAACGGGATAGTGAAAAGCCACTGCACTCACCGGCATGGGCCAATGTCGACACTGATCTGGCCGCCATCCTGTACACGTCAGGCTCGACCGGACTGCCAAAAGGTGTGATGCTAAGCCACCGAAACCTGCTCGAGGGTGCCTGGAGCGTTGCCCATTATCTGAACCACGCCTCATCCGATCGAATCCTCGCCGCCCTGCCGCTCAGTTTCGATGCTGGCCTGAGTCAGCTCACATCCACCTGGGCCATGGGGGCCACTGCGGTGCTCATCAATTATCTTGCGCCGCAAGATGTCATTGATGCCTGCGCGAGCGAACGTATTACAGCAATCACAGGCGTGCCGCCCTTATGGATGCAACTGGTTCGTGCGGCTTGGCCCGAAACGGCACGCCAGACATTGCGCTACTTCGCGAATACCGGCGGCAGGCTTCCGGCGCCTGTCTTGCAGCAACTCAGGGCATTGTTTCCGCAGGCCAAACCCTATTTGATGTATGGCCTGACCGAGGCATTTCGCTCAACTTTTCTCGATCCCTCAGAGGTGGACCACCGCCCCGATTCAATCGGAAAAGCCGTCCCTAACGCCCGGATTCTGGTCGTGCGCGATGACGGCTCGCCTTGTGGACCCGACGAAACCGGAGAACTGGTCCATATCGGAGCCTGCGTCACGCTCGGTTACTGGAACGACGCGACGCGCACAGCCCAGCGCTATCGACCTTCGCCCGAACTGAAACCGGGCGGCGCACCACGAGATCGTGCGGTCTGGTCAGGTGATCTGGTACGGAGAGATGCAGAAGGATTCCTGTACTTCGTCGCGCGCAACGACGCGCAAATCAAGAGCTCCGGTTACCGCATCAGCCCTGAAGAGATCGAAGAAGTCGTTCATGACAGTGGCCTTGTCACGGAAGCGGTTGCCTTCGGCATCGCTGACGATGAACTCGGAGAAGCCGTCGTCTTGTTGGTCGTGCCGGCCGCCACGGGCTTCGATGCTCAAACGCTTCAGATCTGGTGTGCGGAGCATCTGCCGCGCTACATGGTGCCGCATCGCATCATGGTTCGCGAGACGGTTCCACGCAACCCCAACGGGAAATTCGATCGGGCCGTATTGCGCGCCGCCTTCTCGAGCCCTGACGCCGCCTCCGAAGTGAGGCAGTCGTGAACGGGCTGTTTGGGGAGCACAACGGCGTCCTCACCGTCGGCGGCGTCGAGATCAATCGCTTGGCCGACCGCGCAGGGCGCACACCGTTCTTCGCCTATGATCGCGCAACGCTCGACGAGCGAGTATGCACGCTGCGCGATACGCTGCCAGCCGGTATCGACCTACATTACTCGATCAAGGCCAACCCGATGGCCGCGGTCGTCCATCACCTCGCGCCACAGATGGACGGGTTCGACGTGGCATCGGCTAACGAGATGGCACTTGCGCTAAATGCGGGCATGCCCGCAGAACTGATTGGCTTCGCCGGCCCAGGCAAGAGCCGCGACGACTTGCGTCGCGCCGTCGCGAGCGGTGTCAACATTCACCTCGAATCGGTCACCCAGTTGCACCTCGTGACAGCACTCGGCTGGGAGCTGGGTGTGCAGCCGAAGGTCGCCATACGAGTCAACCCGGACTTTCACGTCGATCACAGCGGCATGCGCATGGGTGGCGGGGCCACCCCTTTTGGGCTCGATGCGGAGCAGGTGCCCGAGCTACTGCGCGAGCTTGATGCTAGAGAAGTGACGTTGGCCGGTTTTCACATTTTTTGGGGATCCCAGTGTCTGCACGCCCCGACCGTCATCGAGGCTCACCGGAAAAGCGCAGATCTCGTCGTGAGATTGGCCGCTGGCCTGTCGCTCGCTCCGCAATACGTGAACTTCGGAGGCGGTTTCGGCATCCCCTATTTCGCGGGGGAAACACCACTTGACCTCGCTGCGGTCGCCGATGCCATGCACGATTGGCTCGGCGTATTCCGCGATCGTTTGCCGAACACACGCACGACCCTGGAACTTGGACGATACCTGGTCGGAGAAGCCGGCATCTATGTGTGCCGCGTCATCGATCGCAAGGTATCCCGAGACCGAACGTTCCTGATCACCGATGGCGGCCTGCACCACCACCTGGCTGCATCCGGGAACTTCGGGCAGATCCTGCGCCGCAATTTTCCGGTCGCGATCGGGAATCTCCAGACACAAGCCCCTACGGAGCGTTGCCACATCGTTGGATGCCTATGCACGCCGCTCGACCGGATCGCCGATGACGTGCTGCTTCCCAAGGCTCACATTGGGGACTTTGTGGTCGTCTTCCAGTCGGGTGCGTATGGACGCTCGGCCAGCCCTGGGGACTTTCTCGGCCACCCGAATGCGATCGAGATGCTCGTCTGACCACCCTCGTTCTTTGTGGAGGATTGTGATGTTCTCCCCTGATTCCTTCCCGTCGGGGCCGGCCCCGGCGCCGTGGGCACTGACCGATGATCAACTCAACCTCTATATCGCGAGCCAACGCTTCGCGCGCGACCGACTGGAGCCGTTGCTTACCGGTTCACCCAGCGTAGCAGCATGGCAAGAAACCGTCAGACTCGCAACCGCAACACTTGATCTTGGAGCAATGGTCCTACCCGAGGAACACGGCGGCCTGGGAATCGACCGTCACGGTCTAGCACTTGTTGTCGAAGCGCTCGCCGCTGGACCGCTTGAGCGTGCATTGGAGTTGACGCTGACCGCACCCGCGCTCATGGTGCTCCGGACGCACAATGCGCTCGGTCCGGTTTTGGCTCGGCCTGTTCAGGCGTATTTCGATGGCACAACAGCGATCGCGCTGTCCGTGCCCGGCATCGACAACGCAACAATATGGCAACTTGGTCCACTGGGCAGCGCGATGACCCTCACCATGCGAATAGATGACAAGCGACGCCTCCTCCTCACCGAGCGTCCGCGTCATCAGCGATCTTCGAGATCGACAGACATCGCCACGCTCGGCGCCCTCGTGTTGGAGCAATTGCATTCTGACGAGGCCGTGGCCGAAACGCCGCTCGCCGTGATTGCGCGAGCCGACTGCGATAGCACTCCTCCCGCGCAAACGTACCTGACGGAAATCGGCCTCTATCTCGCTGCGCTCTCGACGGGCGCCATGCAACATAGCATCCGGTTCGCGTTCAATTACGCGGCGACTCGGCAAGCGTTCCGAAAGCCGTTGGCAAACCATCAACTCGTCGCGGCGCGATTATCCGACATGCTGATCGCCGCCCATGGCACCCATCTTTTTTTGCAAGCGATCAGTGCAGCCCGCCCGTCGGCGCCAGTCGCGCTGGTCCGTCAGTTACTGCGACACGCCGCGGCCGAGTCGGTCAACGTCAGTCGTGAATTCGTGCAGCTTTGCGGCGGCCACGGTTATGTTGAAGGCCTCCCGCCGGCAGCCCGCTTCCAGACCAGCCATTGGTTTGCCCAACTCCTGCTGCGCGTCGATACAGCGCTCGGCTGGCTCTCGGAGCCGCGGGACGCGAATGAGGAGGTCGACGTATGAATGGCTGTGCCCCTACGGATGGCACGCTTCAGCCCTCAATGGACAACGCTGCATCACATGCAACGTCCGCCAATTGCTGGTTACGCGAACCAGGGCCGAATGACATCGACGACATCGTCGCCTGGCTCGCCCAGCCGACCATCAGTCGGTGGTTCGACTTCGGGCTCGGCCGCCAAGCCCTGCCCGCATTGGCGGTGCAAGCGATGGTCCATAGCAGACAGCATCGAATACGCGTGTTCGGTTCGGTTGGCTATGCAGTGCCGAGCGGTGTGGTCGCCGTCAGTGACGTCACGCATCGCTTCGCGACGGGCTCATTCTGGATCCTTCGCGATCGGTTGCGGCCAATCTGCGTCAATATGGCTTACAACGCCGCGACATACCTCCTTCATGAAGCGTTCGCCCGTGATCGGCTGCGGTGCATCACAGCATGGGCTGTCGAATGCAATGTTCCGTCGCAACGTCTACTCGCGCGCTTGGGTTTTCGTCTGATCGGACTGCAACGAGACTGTCATCTCGTCGATGGCACGCGCGTCGGGCGGCTCCTTTATGACCTGCTGCCCGAGGACCACGCGCTACCACGGGCACCATGAATACCCCCATGATCACGGCACTTGCCAGCTATGTGCCGAGCACAGCCGCAGTACCTCGTGGGTGCGAAATCGAGCCGACGCGTGGTGCTTCGATACGGTCCGGTTGGCACGCTTGGGTCGCGTCGTGGCAAGCCGATTACGCGCCCCACCCCACAAAGAAAGCGGCTGCAACCAGAAGCGCTGCAGTCAACGCAGCGGCGGACGAAACTCGTTGTGTGCCTGTTGAGCGCGATACCGATCTATCCGGGCTCGCCGCCAAAGTAGCGCAGACAATATGTGCAGCGCGACCAGCCAATGCAGCGCCGATCGATATTGCAATGTTCTGCCACAGTAGCCTCAACGAGCATGTATCCACAACGACTGCTGGACGCTTGCGCGCAGTAATCGGCGCGCCCTGCTTCCCGTTCGCCGTCTCCCAACAGCAGGGAGCCTCCACGTTCACGGCGCTGCAGCTGGCCAGCGATCTGCTGATTGCTGAGCCCGAAATCCACACCATCTTGATCGTCGCTGCAGAAAAATGGTGTGCGCCGTTTTCGCGACGGACCGATCAGGGAACTGTGCAGGGCGACGCGGCCGGTGCCATCATGGTGGAGCGCTCCGGACCCGCGTCTTGCGGACTGAAGGTGATCGACGCGCGCGCCAGCCGCCTCCACCGGCTCGCGACACCCGCCCCGCTCTCGAGCCAAGATATCCGCACAGATTGGGTTCCGGCGCTGCGATCGACGATCGACACGATACTGCTCCGACACGAGCTTGAACCGAACGATGTTGGCACCGTCGTAGGAGCAGGAATAGATCCGCAACTTGATGAAGCTATTTGCCGACATCTCAGTCGCCGTCTCATTGAATTTTCCGACCACCGCCACGCCTATCTAGGCGCAGCCGAACCTATCGTGCAGCTCGCCGATGTACTCGAATCTCACGACCTGCCAGTGTGCGAGCGAATCCTGACGTGGGGCGTCGGCCTAGGCGGCTTCGTCGGTTGCGCATTGTTCGAATCACATGGCAGGCCGCTCGTATATCTCAACCCGCCATGAGCGTATCCATCGGGATTGTCCATACCGCTTACTACCTACCTGAGCCGGTCGATGACGTTCGCAGCTGGGGCCAACGAACGAAACAGTCCGCCGAGACCATCAAACGCCTCGAAGAAGCGGGGGTGCGCGCCTTCTACGACGCTCGGGGACACACTGCGCTCTCGCTAGCCACTAACGCCATCAAATCGCTCATTCATGCGACCCAGCTTGCGCCCGACACGATCGACTTTCTTGTCTACGTTCATACGCTTCAAGGCAGCGTCGCCCCACCGCCGCTGTCCTTGCCACGCCTGCTATGCGAACACTTTAATTTCGAGCAGGCGGAGGCATTCTCGTTTGCGCAACAGCATTGCGCCTCATCACTGGGTGCGCTACGGATCATTCGCGCGATCTTTGCCGCCCGTCCGGCCATCAACCGCGCCCTGCTGGTCGGCGCCGACGTCATGCCCCTCGCAAGCGACCGGTCAATAGCCGGGGCCGGATTGCTCAGCGACGGCGCATGTGCTGTGCTCGTCGAACGCGATGCTTCTGTCAATCGATTGATCTCGCTGGCGTTTCACGCGAGCGGAGAAGGTTGGCGCGGCACACTGGAAGAAGATGAATCGCGTTTCGCAGCTCAGTACTTCTTTGCGGCGCGTCGACTCGCGACGCAAGTCAGCGCCGAAGCAAATGTGCCACCGGCAGAGATTCAGCGCATCTTGCCTTCCCATCTGGATCTGCCAACCTGGCGCCGAATTGTTGCATCGCTTGGTCTTCCAGCACGATGCCTGTTTACTGACAACTTCGCCCGCATCGCACATGTGACGGTCAGCGATCCATTCATCAATCTCGTCGACTGCGACGATCTGATTCCCGGTAAGCCTTTCCTACTATGCGCCCGAGGAGTGGGAGGATTTTCCGCAGCGGCGCTCTTCATTCGCTAACAGGATCGTTGAATTCAGGAAATTTCGCCGATGGCGCGGCACGTGATCGCAAAATACATCGCAATATCGTTCCTGTTCCGGACAGTGACTTTAAAAATAAATCACGTATTAAACTATTACAATCTATTGGATGACGTTCTGATCCCATCCATTAGACTCCACACTAGCTACGCGCCCAACGTCCATCACGACGCAACTTCCGGCGTCCGCCATAGCATAGCGGGTGCGCGGGCATTCAGCGCCTCACTACCATACTGTTTGTCCGAGTCGCCACCACCGACCCGACGCCCTGCTCCAGAATTTTTCTCAAATACCACTAGGCAATAAGCGAGGTATAAGTCATGAGAACACGATTTCGGCACCGCACACACAAAAAAGCATCCAAGCCACCACCGTGGAATGTCACATTAGCCACTCGAATGGCGTCCATTCTGTCCCTCTTTACCGATGCAAAGGATATTTCCTCGCTTTCTGACTTACTTGGCAATGCGGTGCTTCCATTGGGTTTTCCATGTTACGCCGTCACCCGGATCTCCCTGACTTGCATTCGCTCTCGACCCAGCATGTCTATGGAGGCAATTTGCTCGCATTATCCCAATAACTGGGTGCAGCACTATCTACAGCACGACTACGGCCTTGTCGATCCCGTACATCGAGCGGCTTTTACTTCTTCGGGACCTTATCACTGGGGTGATATTACCGACTTGAACCACGCTGAGCGACATGTGCTCGTGGAAGCATGCGACGCCGGACTCAAAAATGGGCTTAGCATTCCAATTCGTGAGGTTGGCGGCAGTGTTTTGCTCATCAATCTATCAGGCCGGTCATCCCGTATCAATGCAGAGACGAGCCGGCAGCTCGCGAGCGTAATCAGCACTCTATTTCATTTGGAGCTGGATCGGTTCGCCCCTCCCCACCCGAAGGTACTCGTTGAGCTATCTCCACGTCAGCGTGAGTGCCTTACATGGGTCGCACAAGGAAAAACATCGCCGGACATCTCCCTGATCCTCGGAGTATCCCGCCATACAGTCGAATACCATATCGCTGAAGCAATGAAGGTCCTGAACGTAAATAGCAGAATAGCAGCTGCCGTCATTGCCGCCCATTACGGCCTGCTTGATTATCCCGTTATTTCAGACAAAGAATTTCCCGAAGAATGAGCAGGCATGCTACCGGTATGACTTAACCATGCCCACAGATCTCTCAAATCCCATATATTGAATAATTCTGGACAAGCTGGAGATCTTCAATCTTGCACTGATAATACGCGGCCAATATTCATTTTTGCCTCCCCCCCTACCTAACTAGTTCCAGCTTTTGTTTCGACTTGATACGGTAGCGCCCATCACTAAACGATGGGGAACACAAATGCCACTCATTATCGCCGGCAGATTGATCGACTTGCCACTTGAGCTTCGTGAAAGACTTGGCACGTTCCGATATGACGTTTTCGTCCGCCGCCTCGGCTGGCCATTGCCCGACATTAAGGAAAATGAAACCATCGAGTGGGATCACTTCGATGGCGAAAACACCGTTCAGATTGTTGCACTCACATCCGAACGACAGATATGTGGTTGCGCACGCCTAATGCCAACTACCTCTCCGTACCTGCTCCGAGAACTGCTTCCTCGATCGTCGAACCTCGACCTTCCCTCCTCACCCACCATATGGGAGCTATCACGGTTCTCCGGCTCGGACATGCAACTCTTTCCCTATGTCATGGCCGTCGCTGCATCACTCGGCGCGAATCGCATCATCGGTGTCGTCACCCACGCCATTGCACGACTGTACCGCCGCTTTGGCCTTGATCTGCAATATTTTGGACCGCACCAGGACACAGCTACCGCTCCGTTCCTGACCTGTGCGATTGATCTCACCCCCGCCACGTTCGCCAGCCTTGGAGCCAACCTCGACAACCTCCGATCATCAATCACATGGCATCAGTCGCTCACACCGAATGTTCCGGGCTCGCCGGGGAGGCGGCCATGCGCTAGTCGTTGCTCAACAGACATGCGATAGCCGTTCTTCCCGGCAGGGGCCGTCGCGCTCCGCCGAGATTGGCACTCGGCAGCCAAGGCCACGACTAAGATGCGGATCGCCGGCTGTGATGCCGATTATCCGCATCCTTTACCCAATCTGGCCGGATGGCGGATGCGTAGGCCTGACCGGTACGCGAACCTTCGCCGCTTGCCTGTGCGCGCAGTCCGAGACGTTCATCAATGGCATGAGCGACAGTCGAAGATTTTGGCAGGCGGCCGTCATCGCAGTCCGCCCAGAACACGTGCATCGCGTCGAACAACACTGAGAGGATCGCGGTCAGGTAAGGCAGCCGAACGACTACACCGCCTCCCATTGAATCGCCATCAACAGGACCGTAGTGCTCGCTCGGCACGTCGGCCGGCAGATCAATCCGCAGCGCATCGAGCTCACGCTGCAATCGCTCTTCAACGCAATAGTGCGCGGTCGCCGAGTTCGTCAGGACCTTCCCAAGCTCGCACAACTTCTCGTCTTTCAGTTGAACGCATCTTGTGAGACGACGAATCCGTGCTTCGGCGAGTCGCAAGCGAATCTGCAAAGCCTCGCATTCGCAGGCCGGTGCCAAGCATGCGTTTGTATCGCTGGATCGCCAAACATTATCGCGTTGCTCCATAGCAGGCCTCGCCTCGAACGTGGCGATATGTACTCCACACACCGCGAGAAATCGGATCGCTGATACACCGAACTGACTGGACGCATCGCGCCGGCGCAAATCGGTGAGTCTTTTTTCGTTCCTTCTCGCAACAGTGTCAACTGTGAAGATTGGGGGGCACTGATCAGCGCGCCTGCGAAGTTGAACAATATGGAAAAACGAAACACTCCACCACAACATCGGCGCGGAATTGGTCTGTCAGTTGCACGAGATCACGCGCGTACGGAAAAAATAACGCGGCATGTCTGAAGTTTTCCGCTTGGGCAGAGCCGGCGATCTCAAAATAGGCCTCCTCATTGTCCGCCCAACGCAATCCAATGGAGACGGCCCAATGCGCCGCTCGCAGATCAGAGCGGCAAGCGCCCGTCGTCGTACCATGGGCGACCGCCCAACAAGCCACTTATGATCGTCGGCAATTCGCGTACCCAACCGCAATAGTCCAATGTACGGCTTCGATTGTTCCCAGGTCGGCGGCCTCGGAAGCGATAAATGGTCGACTCCTGGTCCAAACGATGAGAAAATCGCGCAATCATTCCCATTGCGCTGCCGACAATGACATGTCGCAGACCCGATACGTCGCGCCGAATTGGACTCTTCGAAGCGACCATTTCAATACTGTTTCTTTTAACCACGTGGAGTGAAGAATGGCCACCTATCAAGAGTTGAAAGCCAAGGCTGATGCACTGCTCGTGCAAGCGGAAGAAGCTAGGCAGGCCGAACTAGAGACCGTGCTCGAAGAAGTTCGCGCCCGTATTCAAGAGTACGGTCTCACGCCGGAACAGGTCTTCGGCCGTAAGCGCACACGTAGCGCGAATGGCAGCCAACCCGCGACGCCGAAGTATCAGGATCCGAAAACGGGCAAGACGTGGAGCGGGCGTGGCCGCGAACCGTCATGGATCAAGGGTAAGAAACGTGATCGCTTCTTGATCGCCGAATGATCACCGCAGCGTAGCGATCGGCCGCCAGACAGATTCACTGGGCCAGCAGCTTCACGCTGCTGGCCCAGTGAATCTGTATCAAGCCGCGCCGGCCTAAGCGATTCCGATCCGCCTTAGCTGCCCCGACGTTGAAGACACCCCGCGGCCCTACGGAATCCGTGTTGTTCGTTTCGGCGGCGAGTCTATTCCACACATAGCATCGATACGGCCAGATGTCGATGAATTCGGCCTGCATTGCATTAGGATCAAGCAATATACCGACGACACAGCCTCGCACTCGCGATATCGGGCACGTGCAAACCGCCCCGGCCCGGAGCAACGTTTTAAAACAGAAGCAACGTCGATTTAGGCAGCGAACGTTTGCGGCATGACCGGCGCCATTGACTCTTCAAACATGCGTCCGCTTGAACAATACGCGCCCCAGTCTTCCATCATGAGCCGCCGTCTTTCGAGCTGATCGCGACGCCGATAAGCCGCTATCGTCTGCGAAGTAATGATGTGCGCCAAGGCTTCCTCTGCCAAAGAATCCGGATAGTCGGTGTATTCGGCGACCCAGTCACGAAATGTCGACCGGAAACCGTGCACGGTGATGCCGGAGTACGACATGCGCTTCAGCAGGGACAGCATTGCCATGTTCGACAGTGGGCGCCCTTCCGTGCAACCGGGAAACAAATATCCATACTTCGCCTTCGGCAGCGCATTGCGTACAATTTCGACGGCCCGCTTGCAAAGTGGCACGCGCAGCGGCCGACCGCTCTTCGTGCGATCTCCCGAGATACTCCAGACACGGTTGTCGAGATCAAACTCCTCAACCCGCGCAAATCGCGCCTCGTTCGTGCGAGTCGCCGTCAGGACAAGCAAGTGCAACACTCTTGCCGCCCGTCGCGGGCGTTGCTCCAATTCCCGGATGAATGTCGGGATGTCCTCCCAAGGCAACGCAGCATGATGCCGGACCTGCGAGCGCTTCTTCGAGCGCGGCAATACTAATTGCAGATGGTCAACGTATCGCGCCGGGTTACTGCCGGTTCGGTGCCCCATCACGGTCTCCGCGTCCAGGATCGCCTTGATGCGCCCCCGTACACGGCGCGCCGTCTCTGCCTTTTTGGTCCAAATCGGCTGCAGAATGCGGACAATCATCGCTGTGTCGATGTCGCGCACACGCACATCGCCAATGGTGGGATAGGCGTAGGTCTTGAGCGTATTGCCCCATTGCTGACTGTGCTTCCGGTTTCGCCACTCCGGTTCGTGCGCTCGAATGAACGCTTCAGCTGCCTCACGGAACGTCACGTTGGCATCGATGGAGATATCGAGCAATCGCCGACGCTGCTCTTCGCGCCGCGCGAGGATGGGATCAATCTGGTCCCGAACCATCTCGCGGTACTGAGTGGCCAGCTTTCGCGCTTCACCAAGCGAGACTCGCGAAAGCGGTCCGAGGCCCATTTCGCGTACTCGCCTGTCGAGCGTGAAGCGAAACACCCACGAGCGCGCGCCACTGCCGGCAATCTGCATGAAGAGGCCACCGCCGTCGGCATAATGTCCCGGATCCACCGCCTTCGCGACACGCAGCGCGCTAAGCCGATGCAATTGTCGTCCTGCCATGCCGCCCTCCTTTCCTACCCACAAAACCCATGTCGCTACCCATGTTTCGTGAGGAAATTGTGGGGGACGCGGCCGGACGTCGCAAGCATGCCGTTACCCACAAAACCCAGCAAAATCATCGGCTTGCGCACTTTCAGGGGAAGATCACGGAACGCCGCGGAAGCCCGGCATGGCGGAAGGCAGCAGGAGTCGAACCTACCCGGGAGTGTCTGACACCCCCAACCGGATTTGAAGTCCGGCCGTACCACCAGATACGAATGCCTTCCGTGGGAAAAACAAAAGAACGACGAGCGCCTACGCCTGTATACCCACCCAACCGCTATCAGGCCGCAGGAAGTGAAGATCGCGGTGGAAGCGAGTATACCCAACCCGATCGAAGAATTCGAGAATCTGGATCGCGCGCTTGCGGCCGAGCCCGGTCGCGTCGCGAAACGTCGCCGCATCGAGCCCGCCGCCGCGCGTCGGGGCGAGAAGCGCCACCAGCCCGGCCAGCTCGCGCACGACATCCGCGTGATAGAACAGGTCGCGCACGACCTGGTGCACGTCGCCGCGTCGCGCGAGCTTGCGCAGCAGCGTGCGCACGGCATCCTCGGCCGCGCCCGTGTCGCGCGCCAGGTCGCGGACCCACGGCGGATCGAAGCGCCCCGCACGAATCAGCGGCAGCAGTTGCCGCGCCAGCGCTTCCTCGCGCGCATCGAAACTCACCGAATGCGACGGCAGATGCAGCCACGGCCCGCTTCGCGCAACCTCCCCGCCACCCACCAGCGCATCGACCAGCGCACGCCACAGCGCATCGCCGACGAGCGGCGCCGCCATTCGCCGCAGGCGCGCCGCATCGAGTCCCTGCTCGTCCGGCATGCGCTCGTGATACGCGCGCAGCGTGTCGATCGCCCGCGCCTGCAGCGTATGCCAGTGTGCACGCGCGATCACCGCGCCGTCGTTCGACGCGCGCTCGCGCTGGCCGATCGCCAGGGCGTCGTCCGGCAACGCGAGCGCGCCGGGCGCGAAGCCCGTCAGGTGCGTGAGCATCGTGCGTGCGATACCGAGCGGCGCCTGCGCAAGCAGTGCATCGAGCCGCCCTTCGTCGAGCCATGCCGCCAATGCGTCGAGCCATGCGCGACGCGCGGGCGTACGGCGTTTGCGTGCGGGACCGAACGGGTCGAGCACGCGGCCGCCGCCGACGGTGCGCGTCGCCTGCGGATTGCGGACGATGAAGCGATCGCCCGGCAGCGCGAACACGGGTTCGTCGAACACCAGTTGCACGCGCATCTGCTGGCCGGCCGCGAGCGTATCGCCGTCGAGCAGCGCGACGTGCGCGACGCGATGCAGCGTGCCGAGATGCACGTGCAGCGGCGCCCAGTGGGTCAGCGTGAGCCCCGCATCGGCCAGCAACTTCAGGTCGACGTCGAGACGCGGCGACGTCGCGACGAGCCGCGCGTCCGCGACGGTATCGCCACGCTCGACGTCCGCCTTGTCGATGCCGGCCAGGTTCAGCGCGCAGCGCTCGCCCGCGCGGCCCGCGCCGACCGGCCGGTTCTGCGCATGGATGCTGCGCACGCGCGCGGCGGCGCCGGTGCGCACGACCGCGAGCGTGTCGCCGGTCGCCACGCGGCCCGCGAACGCGGTACCCGTCACGACGGTGCCCTGCCCGGCGAGCGTGAACACGCGGTCGACCGCGAGCCGGAACAGCCCGTCGTCGCGGCGTGCACGCCACGCGAGCGCCGCATCGGCGAGATGACGCTTCAATGCGGCGACACCCGGGTCGTCCGCGCGCGTCGCGCAGGTTTCGAAGATCGGCGCGCCGTCGAGCGTCGTGCCGTGCAGCCACGCGGCAATCTCGTCGCGCACCGCCGACAGGCGTGCGGCGTCGACGCGATCGCACTTCGTCAGCGCGACCGCGCCATGCGTGACGCCGAGCAGTTGCAGGATCGCGAGATGCTCGCGGGTCTGCGGCATCACGCCGTCGTCGGCGGCGATCACGAGCAGCGCGAAGTCGATGCCGCATGCGCCGGCCGCCATCGTATGAATCAGCTTCTCGTGGCCCGGCACGTCGATCAGGCCAAGCACGTCGCCATTCTCGAGCGGCGTGTACGCATAACCGAGCTCGATCGAGATGCCGCGCGCCTTCTCTTCCTTCAAGCGATCGGTATCGACGCCCGTCAGCGCGCGCACCAGCGTCGTCTTGCCGTGGTCGATGTGCCCTGCGGTTCCGACGATCATGCAGCCGGCCCCGCGACCTGCACGCATTGCGCGACGAATGCCGCTTCATCGGCCGCTTCGAGGCAGCGCAGGTCGAGCCGCAGCGCATTGTCGGCGATGCGGCCGATCACCGGACGCGGCCATTCGCGCAGTTTCTTTTCGAGTTGCGCGAGCGCACGGCCGCCGCGCTTGCCGTCCGACGTGCGCACGACGAGCCCGGCGCTCGGCAACTGATCGACCGGCAGCGCACCGCTGCCGATCTGGCTGAACATCGGCTCGACCGTCACGTCGAAACCGCTGTCGAGGGCGGCCTGCAACGCCGGGCGCACACGTTCGGCGGCCTCGGCGATATCGCGCTGCGACCGCGTCAGCAGGCGCAACGTGGTGAGCCGCTCGCGCAGGAACTCCGGCGCCCGGTAGAGCCGCAGCACGGGTTCGAGCGCGGCGAGCGTCAGCTTGCCGACGCGCAGCGCGCGCTTGAGCGGATGTTTCTTGATCTTCGCGACGAGCGCGCGATCGCCGACGATCAGGCCGGCCTGCGGCCCGCCGAGCAGCTTGTCACCGCTGAACGTGACGAGGTTCGCGCCGGCCGCGACGGTCTCCTGCACTGTCGTCTCGTGCGGCAGGCCCCATTGCGACAGATCGGCGAGCGTGCCGCTGCCGAGATCGACGGCGACGGGCAGCCCGTGCTCGCGCGCGAGCGGCGCAAGTTCGGCCAGCGTCACTTCCTTCGTGAAGCCGCTGATCGCGTAGTTGCTGCAGTGCACCTTCATCAGAAGCGCGGTGCGCGGGCCGATCGCGTCCGCGTAGTCGCGCAGATGGGTGCGGTTGGTGGTGCCGACCTCGCGCAGCCTTGCGCCCGCGCGGCTCATGATGTCGGGGATGCGGAATGCGCCGCCGATCTCGACCAGCTCGCCGCGCGACACGACGACTTCCCGCTTCGTCGCGAGCGCGGACAGCGCCAGCAACACGGCCGCCGCGTTGTTGTTGACGACGGTCGCGGCTTCCGCGCCCGTCAGTTCGCACAGCAGATCGTCGATCAGGTCGTCGCGATCGCCGCGACGGCCCGTGGCAAGATCGAATTCGAGGTTGACCGGCCGCGTGAGCACGTCGACCACCGCGCGCACCGCGTCGTCGGGCAACAGCGCGCGCCCGAGGTTCGTGTGCAGCACGGTGCCGGTCAGGTTGAACACGGTACGCACCGCGCCCGCGCTCTGCGCGGCCAGCGTGCGCGCGACGGCTGCGGCGATGCGCGGCTCGTCGAGCGGTTCGGCGGCCGCCGGATCGTGCTGCGCGGCGGTACGCCAGCGTTCGAGTTCGGCGCGCACTGCGTTCAGCACGCGCGTGCGGCCATAGTCGGCGAGCAGCGGTTGCAGCGGCGCCGACGACAGCACACGCTCGACCGACGGCACGCGCGCCAGCACGGCGTTCAGTTCATTCAAACCCGGTTCGGTCACGTCGTGATGGCTCCAGTCTCATGCTTCGCAGTCGGCCGGCGCCGGCGCTCGCGCACCGCCCCGGCGACTGCCGTCAATCCGCTTCCCGCGAGACGTCCGGCCACAGCAGCGGGTTCGGCGAACTGCGCTGGTAGCCGGCCTCGTTCATCAACAGGTCGAGCGTGAGACTCGCGAGATCGTCCGCCAGCGGCTCGAACTCGTAGTCCTTGTCCTGATAGCCGATCTTGCGATAGGTCTTGCACTCGTCGCACGATTCGGCCTTGACGGCTTCGCTGCCACCCTCGATCCCGTGATACGCGATGCCCTTCGTCGAGTCGCAATGCGAGCACTTCGTGCGCACCATGTGCCACTCGGTCGTGCACAGCCCGCATTGCAGGAAGCGGTAGCCCTGGTACTGGCCGCCGACCCGCACGACGCTCGCGACCGGATGCGTGCCGCACACGGGGCACAGCCCCGGCTGGTCGAGGTACGGAACGTCGGCCGGCGAAACGCGGCTGGCGAGATCCGTCCAGACGACCTGTAGCGCCGCCATCAGGAACGGCGCGGTGGCCGGGTCGACTTCGGCGAAGCGCAGCGCGAGGACCGCGTCGGCCTGCGCGTCGAGTTCGGCGGGCGCCATCAGGCGCAGCCGGTCGAGCAGCTTCGCGAGCTGCGGGTTGACCAGCCCGGCGCCTTCGACCCGGTCGAGCAGTTCGTACAGCACGGCGCGCCAGCGCGGGTCGCGCTCGCCGCCGAGCGCCGGCACGAGCGGCATCGAATGCTGCTGAGCACGTGCGATCGCTTCCTTCGACGGCAGCGGCAGCTCCAGCGTCTGCAGCGTCGCGTGCTGCGCATCGGCGACGGTGGCCATCAGCCGCAGGTAGCCGCTGATCGGGTTCAGGTCGGCCAGCTTGCGCAGCCGCGCGGCGCGGGCCGAGAACGCGGTGGCGCGCTCCGGCAGGCGAAAGCGCGGGATGGCCGAATGATCGAGTGCCGAGATCTCGGTCGGTTCGAGAATGCGTTGTGTCACAAAAATGTCTTCCAAATAAACAAGCGCCGACAGGTCGGCGCTTCGGGCGGTTCCGACGGCTGACGGGCCGGCCCGCCGCGATCGGCGAGCCACCCCGCTCCGGTGCGTTATTTCACGCTTTCACGGAACCACTTCGGGTGATGCTTGCGAGCCCAGCCCAGCGTGACGGTGCCGCGCACCATCGCGCCGATCGAGCCCTTCACCCACAACGCCGCGTAAATGTGCACGATGATGCTCGCGATCAGCACGAAGGCCGCCACGGCATGCACGACAGCGGCCGCGCGGATCACCCCGATCGGGAAGTAGAACGAGAAGTAGCGCCGCCAGATCACCACTCCCGACAGCAGGAGCAGCAGCAGGCACGCCACCAACGTAAAGAATAGCAGCTTCTGCCCGGCGTTATAGCGCCCGACAGGCGGCAGCTTGTCTTCCTGGTTGGTCAGCACGTCGCCGATCTGCTTCAGCCACTGCCGGTCGTCCGCGTCGAGCGCGTTGTGGTGCCAGAAGCGCACCACCAGGATCGCGAACGACACGAACATCACGAGGCCGACGAACGGATGCAGGATCCGCGTCCACTGGCCGCCGCCGAACAGTGCGGTGAGCCAGAACATCGACGGATGGAACAGCGCGAGCCCGGACAGCGCGAGCAGCACGAACGTGATCGCGGTGATCCAGTGGTTCGTGCGCTCGTTCGCCGAGTAGCGGACGATCAGGTTGGGGTCGTCGTGCTTCATTTTCCGTCCTCCTTGATGCGTCGCGCCTCGTCGCGGGCGGCGGCTTCCTCGTCCTCGCTGACCTCGTTCGGACCGACCCGGGTGTAGTGGAAGAACCCGGCCAGCGCAGTGAGCGCGAGACCGGCGACCGCGAGCGGCTTCGCGATGCCCTTCCACAGCTTCACCATCGGGCTGATCGACGGATTGTCGGGCAGCCCGTGGTACAGCGACGGCTTGTCCGCGTGGTGCAGCACGTACATCACGTGCGTGCCGCCGACGCCCTGCGGGTCATACAGCCCCGCATGCTCGAAGCCGCGCTCTTTCAGGTCCTCGATCCGCTCGGCCGCGTGCTGCTTCATGTCCTCCTTGGTGCCGAACACGATCGCGCCCGTCGGGCAGGTCTTCACGCAGGCCGGTTCCTGGCCGACCGCGACACGGTCGGAACAGAGCGTGCACTTGTACGCGCGATGATCCTTCTTCGAGATCCGCGGAACGTTGAACGGGCAGCCGGTCACGCAATAGCCGCAACCGATGCAGTTCTCCTCGTGGAAATCGACGATCCCGTTGTTGTACTGCACGATCGCGCCCGGCGACGGACACGCCTTCAGGCAGCCCGGATCCTCGCAATGCATGCAGCCGTCCTTGCGGATCAGCCACTCGAGGTCGCCTGCCGGGTTCTCGTATTCGGAGAACCGCATCACCGTCCACGAGTGCTCGGACAGGTCGGCCGGGTTGTCGTACACGCCGACGTTGGTGCCGACCTCGTCGCGCAGGTCGTTCCACTCCATGCATGCCGTCTGGCATGCCTTGCAGCCGATGCACTTCGATACGTCGATCAGCTTCGCGACGCTCCCGGTCACCGGTTCGCGCACCGTGGGCGGTGGCGTCGTGGTGGCCGAGACGCGCTTGATATCCAGCGATTGCAATGCCATCTCGTCCCCCTTACGCCTTTTCGACCTTCACCAGGAACGACTTGAATTCCGGTGTGTACGAGTTGCCGTCGCCTACGGACGGAGTCAGGGTATTGGCGAGATAGCCAGGCTTCGTCAGCCCCTTGAAGCCCCAGTGCAACGGGATGCCGACCGTCTGGACCTTCTTGCCCTCGATCATCAGCGGCTTGATCCGCTTCGTGACGAGCGCGACCGCGACGATGTAGCCGCGCTTGGACGACACCTTCACGCGATCGCCGTGCGCGACGCCGACTTCCTTCGCGAGATCTTCGCCGATCTCGACGAATTGCTCGGGCTGGATGATCGCATTCAGCCGCGCATGCTTGGTCCAGTAGTGGAAATGCTCGGTCAGCCGGTAAGTCGTCGCGACGTGCGGGAACTCCGACACCTTGCCGAACGACGCGCGGTCGTCCGGGAACACGCGGGCAGCCGGGTTGTTCAGCGCCTGCGGGTTGTCAGGGTGCAGCGGATTCGCCGCGAGCGGCGTCTCGAACGGCTCGTAGTGCTCGGGGAAAGGACCTTCGTTCATCCCCGCGCGGGCGAAGAAGCGCGCGACGCCTTCCGGGTTCATGATGAACGGACCCATCCCGTTTTCGGGCGGCTCGTCCGCCTTGAAGTCCGGCACGTCGGCCCCCTTCCACGCACTGCCGTTCCAGCCGATCAGCTTGCGGGTCGGGTCGAACGGCTTGCCGGCGACGTCGCACGACGCGCGGTTGTACAGGATCCGCCGGTTGGCCGGCCACGCCCACGCCCAGTTCAGCGTCTGGCCGATGCCGGTCGGGTCCGAGTTGTCGCGCCGCCCCATCTGGTTGCCGGCCTGCGTCCACGCACCGCAGAAGATCCAGCAGCCGCTCGCGGTCGTGCCGTCGTCCTTCAGCTGCGCGAACGCGGCGAGCTGCTCGCCCTTCTTCACGAGCGTCTTGGTCGGATCCTTCGGGTCGGGCAGATCGGCGAGCGCCTTCCCGTTGAACTCCATCGCGAGCTCTTCGGGCGTCGGGCTTTCCGGGTTCGCATACGGCCAGGTCAGGTTCACGATCGGGTCCGGATACTTGCCGCCGTCCGTCTGGTACATCTTGCGCATGCGCAGGAACAGCCCCGCCATGATCTCGAGGTCGCTCCTCGCCTCGCCCGGCGGCTCCGCGCCCTTCCAGTGCCATTGCAGCACGCGGCTCGAACTGACGAGCGAGCCGTTTTCCTCCGCGAAGCACGTGGTCGGCAGACGGAACACCTCGGTCTGGATCTTCGACGCATCGACGTCGTTGTAGTCGCCGTGATGCTTCCAGAACTCGGAGGTCTCGGTCGCGAGCGGATCCATGATCACGAGCCATTTCAGCTTCGCGAGGCCTGCTGCCGTCTTCACCTTCGACGGCGCCGCCGCGAGCGGGTTGAAGCCCTGGCAGATGTAGCCGTTCATCTTGCCGGCATTCATCAGCTCGATCGCCTGCAGCAGGTCGTACTGCTTGTCCAGCTTCGGCAGGTAGTCGTAGGCCCAGTTGTTCTCGGCTGTCGCCGCATCGCCCCACCACGACTTCATGAAGCTGACGTGGAAAGCCTTGTAGTTCTTCCAGTAGCTGAGCTGGTTCGGCCGCAGCGGCAGTTGCACGCGCTTCTTGATGTAGCCGTCGAAATCCTGCTCGGCCTGCATCGGCAGCGTCATGTAGCCCGGCAGCAGGTTCGACATCAGCCCGAGGTCGGTCAACCCCTGGATGTTCGAGTGGCCGCGCAGCGCGTTCATGCCGCCGCCGGCGATGCCGATGTTGCCGAGCAGCAGCTGCACCATCGCGCCGGTGCGGATGATCTGCGCGCCGATCGAATGGTGGGTCCAGCCGAGCGCGTACAGCACCGTGCCGGCGCGGCCGGGAACGGCCGTCGTCGCGAGCATTTCGCACACCTTCAGGAATTTCTCCTTCGGCGTGCCGCACGTCTGCTGAACCATGTCCGGCGTATAGCGCGCGTAGTGCTGCTTCAACAGGTTGTACACGCAGCGCGGATGCTGCAGCGTCGGGTCGACCTTCACGAAGCCGTCGTCGCCGCGTTCGTAGTCCCAGGTCGATTTGTCCGGGTACGCGTGTTTCTCCGCGTCGTAGCCGGAATAGATGCCGTCGTTGAACGCGAAATCCTCGCGCACGATGAACGAGAAGTCCGTGTAGTTCTTCACGTACTCATGCTGGATCTTGTCGTTCGTCAGCAGATAGTTGATCACGCCGCCCAGGAAGACGATGTCGGTGCCGGTGCGGATCGGCGCGTAGTAGTCGGCCACCGAGGCCGTACGCGTGAAGCGCGGGTCGACGACGATCAGCCGCGCCTTGCGGTGCGCCTTCGCCTCCGTTACCCACTTGAAACCGCACGGATGGGCCTCGGCTGCATTGCCGCCCATCACGAGAATCACGTCCGCGTTCTTGATGTCGACCCAATGGTTCGTCATCGCTCCACGGCCAAACGTCGGGGCAAGACCTGCCACCGTCGGGCCATGTCAGACACGCGCCTGATTGTCGAATGCGAGCATCCCCAGACTGCGGATGGTCTTGTGGGTCAGGTAGCCGACTTCGTTGCTGCCCGCCGACGCGGCCAGCATGCCGGTCGTCAGCCAGCGGTTGACCTTCGCGCCGTCTTCGGTCGTCTCGACGAAGTTCGCGTCGCGGTCGGCCTTCATCAGCTTCGCGATCCGGTCGAGCGCGTCGTTCCACGAGATCGGTTCCCACTTGTCCGAGCCGGGCGCCCGGTATTCGGGATGCGTCAGGCGGCTCGGGCTGTGGATGAAGTCGATCAGGCTCGCGCCCTTCGGGCACAGCGTGCCGCGATTGACGGGATGGTCGGGATCGCCTTCGATATGGATGATGCTCGGCTGTGCGTTCTTCGCGCCGTCACCGAGGCTGTACATCAGGATGCCGCAACCCACCGAGCAATAAGGGCAGGTGTTGCGCGTTTCGACTGTGCGCGCCAGCTTGTACTGTCGGACCTCGGCGAGCGCTTCCGTCGGAGAAAAGCCCATCAGGGCAAGACTCGATCCGGCAAGCGACGTGGCCGTCACCTTCAGGAACTGGCGCCTGGACATTTGTAGCATGATGGTCTCGGCGTTTTTGTGGGGTGAGGTGAAACTGAAAGGAATTATAGACAGTTCAGGCAACTATGATCGAATCCTCGGATCAATACCGATGTGTCTGATCCCGCCGATGTCCTTGCGTCAAACGCCCAACCGAACCGTCATGAAACGACAGATTACGTCCGAAGCCACCCGTCTCGCACAACAACAGGCCAACTGGGCACTCAACGCGTTCAAGCGCTTCTCGTCCGACCGCTGCTCGGCGATGGCCGCGAGCATCGCGTTCTTCTCCGCGTTTTCGCTCGCGCCGACGCTCGTGATGGTGATCGCCGTGGCCGGCTGGTTCTACGGCGACGACGCCGCACGCGGCCAGGTATTCGAGCAGGCGCATCAGCTGATCGGCGACGACGCGGCGGCCAGCATCCAGACGATCGTGCAGAACGCCCATCGCGCGGGCCAGCGCGGCGGAATCGCGACGCTGATCTCGTTCGCCGCGCTCGCGATCGGCGCGTCGGCGACGTTCGCGTCGCTGAACACCGCGCTGAGCGTGATCTGGCCGAGCACGGAAAGCCGCTGGTCGAGCATGCTCGGGCTCGTGCGCGTGCGGCTGGTTTCGTTCGGGCTCGTGCTCGGCGTCGCGTTCCTGCTGATCGTGTCGCTGGTGCTCGACACCGCGATCACGTTCATCGGCACGTGGCTGCTCGGCGATTCGCCGTACGTCGCGATCACCAACCTGCTGCAGTTCTTCGTCGGCATCGCAGTGCTCGCGGGCGCGTTCGCCGCGCTGATGAAGTTCCTGCCCGATGCGCGCGTCGCATGGCGCGACGCGATGACCGGCGGGATCGTGTCCGCGATCCTGTTCTCTGGCGGCAAGAAGCTGTTCGCGCTGTATCTCGCGCGTGCGGGCACGGCAAGCGCATTCGGCGCGGCCGGATCGTTCGCGGTCCTGCTGATGTGGCTGTACTTCTCCGCGGCCGTGCTGCTGCTCGGCGCGGAATTCGCGGCCGCGCGCGGCGATGCGCATCGGCGCGGCGGCAGCGATGCGGCCGTGTCCGCACAGACGGATCGCGCAAGCGGCGACTGAATCCCCACGTATTGCTTCCCGCGCACCGCGCGCATCGTATCGCCGCCCGACGCGACCGCCGCCCTTTGCGCAACCACCCGGCCCCGCCGCGCATTTCTGCACGTTGATGCGCTCTTTACATAGGCAGGCGATGCGCGCTGCGAAGGCAAACGTTTGCATGCCTCGATTTCCGTGCGCGAACCCGCGAAACTTGCCCTTCTCCTGCCGGGCGCATCACCCGCTGCAACAATCGCAGCGCAGCAATTGTCAACTATTTCAAAAAGAGGAACAGTCCTTGATGTGCTTGATATATATGGACTTTTTCCCGCTGTTACCTTTTCGAGACACTTTATTTTTTAAGCTTTCTTGCATGTATGGCACTGAGCTATTCTCCAATCCGCAACAAATAACGAATGACGATTCATTTGCGTGGAGATACTCAACGATGAAGAAACTCGCACTCTCGACCCTCTCGCTCGCCCTGCTGGGCGCCGCCGGCGCTGCTCACGCTCAGTCGAGCGTCACGCTGTACGGCGTGATCGACACGTCGATCGCATGGGTTCACGGCAACAACGGTCAAGCCAACAACTCGTGGCAAATGCTGTCGGGCAACCTGCAAGGCAGCCGTTGGGGCCTGAAAGGCGCTGAAGACCTCGGCGGTGGCCTGAAGGCGATCTTCCAGTTGGAAAACGGTTTTGATCCGGGCACCGGCCACCTGAACCAGGGCGGTCGCATGTTCGGTCGTCAGGCATACGTCGGCCTCGAAAGCAACCAGTACGGCACGCTGACGCTCGGCCGCCAGTACGACCCGCTGGTCGACCTGGTCCAGGCAGTCACGGCTGACAACTACTTCGGCAGCGTGATGGCAACGCCGGGCGACGTCGACAACAACGACAACTCGCTGCGCGTCAGCAACGCAATCAAGTACACGTCGCCGGTCTGGGCAGGCTTCCAGGTCGAAGGCATGTACGCCCTCGGCGGCGTTGCAGGCAAGACGGGTTCGGGCCAGACGTGGTCGGTCGCAGCTGCATACAACAACGGCCCGGTCGGCGTTGCAGCAGGCTACTTCTACGCAGCCAACCCGTCGCCGACGACGGCTGTCGGCCGCGCAGGCTGGGGTTCGACGACGTCCGACGCGATCTTCGACGGCCCGATCAACTCGGGTTACGCAACGGCGAAGTCGATCGCCATCGCGCAAGTCGCAGGCCAGTATGCTCTCGGCCCGGTGACGTTCGGCCTCGGCTACAGCAACGCACAGTACAAGCCGGACGCATTCTCGGGCTTCGGTTCGACCGAAAAGTACAACACGGGCCGCGCGTTCGTGACGTACCAGGTCACGCCGCCGCTGCTGCTGGGCCTCGGCTACTCGTACACGAAGGCGAGCGGCGACACGTCGGCGAAGTACCACCAAGTCGGCGTTGGCGCGGACTACTCGCTGTCGAAGCGCACGGACGTCTACCTGGTTGGCGCATACCAGCACGCGAGCGGTACGCAGCTCGTCGACGGCGTGCAGCAGAGCGCGCAAGCGTCGATCGCTTCGTACGGCTTCGCCGGCAAGAGCTCGGCCGAGCTGGTCGCGGTCGGCATTCGCCACAAGTTCTAAGAAGTACGTTTCCGGTGTGCATGGCGTCTCCGACGCCATGTCGCCGAACTGCAAAACCAGTCACCGGCTTCGGCCATGGCTGGTTTTTTTTCGTCCGTTGCAGGCGGCGCCGTGGCGGGCGATGGCCGCGGTCGGCACTCTGGGTACGGCAACCGGCCGGGAGCGGTTCCTGAGCCGCCTGTCGCGCGCTGGAAGCCTGTCCGGAGGCATCCGGACACCCCTCGCTGTCCGATGGCTGCATACGGCCGGTCAGGCGCACGCCGCCGCGCGGACCACGCCATATCCCTCTTGACGCGTGACAACGGGATCCGGCCTCGCAACGGATGCTTGTCCGTGCACCCTTGCCGATTTCGATGCCGTGACGCGAAGCACTATGCTTCGACGTGTCGATTTCGACGGCCTTCGCCCGTCGTATCGATGGCGGCACGCGGATTGCGCCGTCCCTCATCGACATCCGACAGGAGACGCTCCATGACGATTCAGAAGATCACGCCGTTCCTCTGGTACGCGACGGAAGCCGAAGAAGCCGCGGCCTTCTACGCCGGCATTTTCCCGAACTCGCGCGTCGTGCGCGTCACGGCGGTAGCCGGCACCAGCGGCACCCGGATGGTCGAATTCGAGCTGTTCGGCCAGCCGTTCATCGCGATGAGCCACCCGCGCACCGAGACGTTCAATCACGCGATCTCGCTGATGGTCAGTTGCGCCGACCAGACGGAACTCGACCGCTACTGGAGCGCGCTGCTCGACAACGGCGGCACGGCCGACGGCTGCGGCTGGCTGCGTGACCGCTTCGGCGTCTCATGGCAGATCGTGCCCGACGCGCTGATCCCGATGATGGCCGACCGCGACGAGGCCAAGGCGGCGCGCGTGGCCGCGGCCATGATGCAGATGACGAAGTTCGACGTCGCCACGCTGAAGGCCGCCTACGCCGGCACGGCGGGCTGACGAAGCACGCGCGCTGCGGCCTCCTTCGCGCGGGCATCGGCACGCCTGTGGAGCGCGTGCGATACGCGCGTGATCGCGGTCGTCGATGCGGTTGCCTCGCACCGCGATGCAATCGCGGGCAGCGGCCGTTCGCGCGCTGCTACGCCGACAACATGGCTTCGACGATCCGTCGCACGGGACGCACGAATGCGGCGACCGGTTCGCCCGACAACAGCATGTCGGCAGCCTCACCGCCGCCGCGCAGATAGACGGTACGCGCGGCCGACAGGACGGGCCGGTACGTGTCGGGCAGGCGCGTCGGCGCTCGCGTCGCGGCGACATCCTTCGGCGCGATCCCGCCGGTTGCGGCGCTGTACCAGATGCGTGCGATCGCGAGCACGACGTTGCATTCGTCGCCGCGCCAGTCCGGCTCGGCATCCCACTGCGCAACCGTGAAGTCGCTTGCGGGCACCGCGTCGAACCATGCGGCCGCGCGCGACCCGCGCAGCGCAACGTCGTGCTGCCGCACCTTGGTCAACAGAATCGCCAGATCGTGATCGACGCACGCCGGCTCGACGATACCCGCGCGACACACGCGCAACGCGTGGCGATGCGCAGCCGCGCGCCGGCACGAACACGACGATCCGGCCATCCGTGCAAGCGCCCCGCAACACCGGATGCGCATCACGTCATGCCGTATCCGCGCCATGCGATGCCGACGCGGCCGCGCGATTTGCGCGGCGCAATAAAAATCCCCGCACGCTTTCGCGTACGGGGACCGTCGGACATCGCAACGGCCGCCGCATTCGGCGACCGTTACGCGGCATTACGCAGCCGCGTCCTTCAGCTTCTTCAGCGCACGTGCCTTCACGCGCACGCTGGCCGGCTTTGCCGGGAACCAGCGCTCTTCGCCCGTGAACGGATCCTTGCCGAAGCGCTTCTTCTTCGCCGGCACGACTTGCGCCGTGATCTTCAGCAGACCCGGCAGCGTGAACTCGCCTGCGCCCTTCTTGTGAACCGAGCCCAGCACGACGTTCTCGAGTGCGACGAGCACTGCCTTGACCGCCTTCACTTCGACAGCTGCGCGCTCAGCGATGTGCGTTGCGAGCGATGCCTTCGTGAACTTGTCCTTCAGCGGCGTCGGAGCAGCCGGTGCTGCCTTCGCGACAGCCTTCTTGGCCACTACTTTCTTCGCGGGCGCAGCCTTTTTGGCAGCCACTTTCTTGGTGGCCGGTGCGGCAGCCTTCTTGGCCACCTTTTTTGCGGAAGTCGCCATGTTTCTCCTACCAGGTGTGGTCGTTGGATACACGAAGCGTGCAACGCGCGCGCTTCAACGCCGGATTCTACAAGCGCCTTGACGCTTCGTGGAGTACTTTTATGCGTTTTCGCGGGGTTTCCCGCAGGTTTTGTTGCGCGCGACCGACTTCGACGGCACGCCAGCGTCTGTTTACGCATGGAACGGGCATGCGCAAACAGACCCTGGCATCGAAAAACGCCTTCACGTATACGTCCAAACGCGTCCGATCGCGAATTACGTTCGATATTTGCGCACCTATACTGACTTCGCTCAGTGCCCCGGATGCCTTCATGCGCGAAGTCAGATACGTCAAAGGACTCGACGGCCTGCGAGCCATCGCCGTCATCCTCGTTTTCCTGTCCCACAAGGGCCACGTCCTCGCTGTCGACGTGGGCAAGCTCGGTGTGTGGACGTTCTTCTTCATCAGCGGATTCCTGATCGTCGGCGAACTGCATCGCAATCGTCAGGCGATCGAGTGCGGCGCGATGACGCGCCGCCATGCGCTGGCGCTGTTTCTCGCGAAGCGCGCGCTGCGGATCTTTCCCGTCTACTACCTGCTGCTCGCCGCGCTCGCGATCGCGCACGCGCTGTTCTACCAGCGCGGCGTCGATCTCGGGCTCGCGTGGCACGCCACGTTCCTGTCGAATTACTGGATCGGTGTCGTCAAGGACGGCTGGCCGGGCTCCACGTCGCACTTCTGGAGCCTCGCAGTTGAGCAGCAGTTCTATCTGATTGCGCCGCTCACGCTGCTCGCGGTGCCGGCCGCACGCCACGTCGTGCTCGGCGTCGCGGCCGTCGCGCTCTGCGCGTTCGCGCATCTCGCGCTCTACGCCCTCGACGCATCACCGGTGCTGATCTACGCGTTTTCCCCGTGGAATTTCGCGCTGATCGCGCTGGGTGGCGTCGGTGCGATGGCGCTCGCCGATCGCGGCCAGGACGTCGTCCGCCGCATTCCGCCCGGCTGGCTCGGCGCCGCCGGCGTCGTGTTCTTCCTCGCACTGCCCGCGTTCACGATGCTGCCGGACGTCGTCACGGGGCTCGCGGATCTCGGCCTGTCCGCGTCACTCGGCGCGCTGATGCTGTGGATCGTCACCGAACCCGACCATCCGGCCGTGGCACTGCTCGACTGGGCACCGCTCGTCTATCTCGGCACGATCAGCTACGGCTTCTATCTGTTCCACAACCTGATTCCGGCACGTTTCGGGGAGATGCCCGCGCTGTTCGCGCACGTGCCGATGCCCGCAATCGTCCGGGACGTGCTGCCCGAACTGTTGCAGTTCGCGCTCGCCGTGCTGCTTGCCCATCTGTCGTGGCGCTATCTGGAAAAGCGCCTGCTCGACTTCAAGAAGCCGATCGCCGCGATGCTGGACCGGTACTTCGTCGCGCGGCCGAGCACGTCGCCGCGCTGAGCGTGATACCGGCACGGACGCGACGCAGCCGGTAAGCAACCGTCGCTCGTCAGGCCGCAAGCGACCGGCGCGTCGGCACCGGTTTCATCACCGCGATGTCCCGCATCCGGCGCACCGTGCAACGCGCTCGAGCCGACATCACCGTCTGGCGGCATACCAGAATCGTCGCGCACGCACCCGCTGGAATGCGCCCGAAATCAGTATCGCCGCTCACCCGCCGCCGCACGCCCGCGCTTCGTCCACACGCAAAAAAGCCCCGACGCACGAGGCAGCCGGGGCCAACGGAACAACCACCACCTGAAACAACGGAGCAGCGCGGCTGCTTATGCGACAGCAGCCAGCGCGGGCAGACAGGTACGCAGGTACGCCTCGAATTCGCGGCTCACTTCCGGATGCTGGAGCGCGAGTTCGACGGTCGCCTTGAGGTAGCCGATCTTGCTGCCGCAATCGAAACGCGTGCCGTAGTAGCGATACGCGAGCACCTGTTCGTTCGCGAGCAGCGTCTGGACCGCGTCGGTCAGCTGCAACTCGCCGCCGGCGCCCGGCTTGAGCTTGCGCAGGTGATCGAAGATCGTCGGCATGAACACGTAGCGGCCGACCACGCCGAGGTTCGACGGCGCGTCTTCCGGCGCCGGCTTCTCGATGATGCCCGACAGCTTGATGATGTCCTCTTCCCACTCGCGGCCTTCGACGACACCGTACGAGCGGCTGTCCTCGCGCGGGATCGTCTCGACCCCGATCACCGAGCTGTGATAGTGGTCGAACACGTCGACGAGCTGCTTGAGCACCGGCTGTTCGCCGTGCAGCAGGTCGTCGGCGAGAATCACCGCGAACGGCTCGCCGTGCACGAGCTTTTCCGCGCACAGCACCGCGTGGCCGAGACCGAGCGCTTCCGGCTGGCGCACGTAGAAGCAGTTCACATTGCTCGGCTTGATGCCGCGCACGAGTTCGAGCAGCTTTTCCTTGCCGCGCGCCTCGAGTTCGGCCTCGATCTCGTACGACTTGTCGAAGTGATCCTCGATCGCGCGCTTGCTGCGCCCGGTCACGAAGATCATCTCGGTGATACCGGCGTTGATCGCTTCCTCGACCGCGTACTGGATCAGCGGCTTGTCGACGACGGGCAGCATCTCCTTCGGGCTCGCCTTCGTTGCCGGGAGGAACCGCGTGCCGAGACCGGCGACGGGGAACACGGCCTTGGTGACTTTCAACATGTTCGCATCCTGGTTGCGTTGACTGCGCCGCGTCACTGGACGACCCGGCGCGATTGTTTTTCGAACGGCATATCGAGAACCGCAGGCACGGCCAATTCCACTCCGCTCATTTTCGATATGGACCTATTGCCCATGTTTCCGGAAAATGGATAATCCGCGCACCCGGTCGATATTGCCGAACCCAGCGCCGAAACATAAACAAATTACCGATTTTCCGGATACAAATTCTTACGATTCGAATTCCTCGATATACGGGACGCCGCCCCGCTCGAGGCCCGGGCGAATCGGCTCGTTCTTCAGCGCCTCGCGGTACGCCGACAGCACGGCCATGACCAGCAGTACTGCCGCGCTCGCGATCCAATGCATGTCCATCTTGCCGCTCCTTGCATCAATCAACTGGAGCTTCAAACTATCAGAAAAAAATCGGCAAATAATTGTGGCGGCGACGGAACCGCTTTCAGACCGGAATAAAACCACCATCTGAAACATCATTATTTCCCGGCAAGATTTTTTTATTCATTCGATCGAATTCTTGCGCATTACGATTGGACCATCCCCTTCATCCGTCGCAAGGAATCGAATCGCATGCAAGCTTTCAGCGGATCGTCTTTGACCGCGCCACCCGTCGCCGACCACAAGGAACACGTGATCGACGCGATGCGCGGGTTCGCGGCGCTGCTCGTCGCCTATTTCCACTGCCGCCAGGTCGTCTGGGTCGGCATGCAGAGCTTCCATCACGCTTACGGTCATGCGCTGAACCCGAGCGTGATCGCCGGCTACCTGACCTTTCCGTTCGCGTGGGGCTCCGCCGGCGTGCCGATCTTCTTCGTGATCAGCGGCTACTGCATCCACCGCAACGCGGCGCTCAAGCTCGCGGCCAACCCGGCGTACCGGCTCGACGCGCCGAACTTCTGGGCGCGACGCTTCGCGCGCATCTACCCGGTGCTGCTCGCCGCGCTGCTGTTCACGCTCGCGATGGACGCGGTCAGCCTGCAGATCGCGCCGGTCAGCCACAAGATCCGCGACGTCGGTCTCACCGCGTTCCTCGTGAACCTGTTCTCGCTGCAGGGCGTCGCCGGCTACACGTACGGGTCGAACGGCGCGCTCTGGACGCTGTCGCTCGAAGTGCAGTTCTATGCGATCTACCCGCTGCTGTTCGCGCTGCGCCGCCGGATCGGCATGCCGGCCATCGTGGCGGCCGTCGCGCTCGTCAACGTCGCGTCGGCGTGGCTGCTCGAACGGCACGACCTGCAGTTCTTCACGTCCTACTGGCTGTCCTGGACGGTCGGCGCGTGGATCGCCGACCTGCGCGCGCAGCCGGCGCGCGGCACGGCCGCCGTGCCGTCGCGCGCCTGGTATCTCGCGGCCGCCGCGCTGCTGGCCGCGGGCTGCGGCGCGTTCCATTTCGGCCAGTACGGCGCGTTCCAGCTGTGGGCTGCCGGCTTCGCGTGCTTCCTGTACCGCGCGCTCGCCTGCCCGCCGCGCCCGACGCCGCTCTTGCGCGTGCTCGGCTGGTTCGGCGACTTCAGCTACTCGCTGTACCTGATCCATCTGCCGCTGTTCGTCTGCCTCGGCTCGGTGCTGTTCCACTCCGAACTGCAACTGTCGATCTGGCCGTCGATCGCGTTCATGGCCGCCGCGATTCCGGTCGCTTACGTGTTCTACCGGCTGTTCGAGCGCCCCGCGATGATGTGGTCGGCCAGCCTGAAGCCGACGCGCGCGGCCCGCGTCGTGGCACCGGCACCCGAACGGGCTGTCTGAGCGCGCCATTACCGGCGCTCCCTGCCCCCCGCGCGGCCTCAAGTCGTGCGGGGGCATTTTCATGGGCGTGACGCACGCGGGGGATGCATTTGCGCGTCGGGTGCGGCTGGTATGACGCACCGAAGTGCACATGCGGCGTCACACGCCGCCCGGGCGGCTGCACTACCCGTCGCATCGCCCGCCCCCTCGCCGGCCTCACCGCATGGCCTAACGGCGTTCCGTGTAGCAATGCCGATCCAGGCGGCGAGGGTTCCCCCAAGGCCCCGTGCGGGAACGCATCACCAGCTCGCCTCCGGCAACCCGCGCCTGACGCGTATCAGGCTCCCGCCCGCCCAAAAAGCGGAACCCTCATGCAGCACACCGCCGCATGAGGGCCCGTTTCCCGGCGCATGGCGTCGATTCGCGCCGCCGCACCGCACCTACCGCTTCTTCGCCTTCGCGGCCTTCGCCGTATCCGCGAGGATCTTCTCGACCCGCTCCACATAGGTCTCGGTGCCGAACCGGCGCACCGCGGTCGCCCGCCCGCTCGCGACGAGCCGCTCGCGCAGCGCGGCGTCGTGCCGCAGCCTGCCCAGCGCATCGGCCAGCGCGGCCGCATTGCCCGGCTCGCACAGCAGCCCGTTTTCGCCGTCCTCGATGATCTCGACGACTCCGCCCGCGCGGGCCGCGACCACCGGCCGCCGTGCAAGCATGCCCTCGACGATCACGCGCCCGAACGGCTCCGGCGTGATCGACGTATGCGCGACCACGTCGACCGCCTTCATGCACGCGGCCACGTCGCGCTGGAAGCCGAGGAAGTGCACGCGATCGTCCATCCCGTGACGCGCGACGATCTCGTGCAGCTGCGCCGCATATTCGTCCTCGCCGAACAGCGGTGCGCCGACCAGCACCACGTGCATCTCGGGATGACGAGCCGCGGCCTCCAGCAGCAGGTGCTGCCCCTTCCAGTGCGCGAGGCGGCTGAACGAGCCGACCAGCCATGCGTGCTCCGGCAACCCGAAGCGCGCGCGCAGCGCGGCCTGGCTGGTCGTGTCCAGCGCGTCGAACGGTTCGGCCGAAATGCCGTTGAACACGACGTCGACGTGCTGCGGCGTGAAGCCCGTCAGCGCACGGAATGCCTGCGCGGACGCGTCGGAGTTCGCGATCACGCGCGTGACGCCGAACCGCGCGCAGTACTTGATCGCCATCAGCTGCTTGCTCCCGAAATGGTCGCCGCTGACGATGTCGCGCAGGTGCCAGACCACCGGCTTGCGCGCGAGCCGCCCGGCCAGCGCCGCGACCACCATCGCGCGCTGCGTGTTCGCGTAGATCACCTCGGCCCGGCGGGCGCGCCGTGCGACGTCCCGCACGAGCGCGAAAAGCTGCTTCAACGCGCCGGCCGACACGCCGCCCTGCTTGCGTACCCCGGCGAGCGCGCCCTGGTCGAGCACGTCGACGCGCGCGCCGATCTCGTCGAGCGCCGCGCGGAACGGGCCGTCGTCGAACAGCACCACGTCGGCGTTCGCGCGCATGTGCTTCATGATCTCCAGCAGCGACAGCTCCGCGCCGCCGAGCACACCGCTCTGGTCCAGCACGAGCGTCGCCGGGCCGCGCGCGGGCGGCATCGGCGCGACGGCCGTGCCGCGCTGCGCGGTCGAGCCGGGCAGCGCCGCCTCCACATAGTCGAGAAAGCGCCGCCGGAACGTGTCGGCGGAGAAGCGCTCCGCATTCGCGCGGCACGCGTGCGGCGTGAAGCGCTGCGGCGCGCGTTCGAAATCGTCGACCGCCGCGACGATCGCGTGCGGCGTCTGTTCGTCGAAGAACAGCCCGGTCGGATTCGCGTGCGAGCACGGTTCGAGCACCGTCTCGAGCGCACCGCCCTTGCCGTATGCGATCACGGGGGTGCCGCATGCCTGCGCCTCGACCACCGAGATCCCGAAATCCTCCTCGGCGGCGAACACGAACGCCTTCGCGCGCCGCATCCGGTCGTGCAGCACCGCGAACGGCTGATAGCCCATGATCTCGACGTTCGGGCCGGCCTTCGCGCGGATCTTCTGCATCTCGGGGCCGTCGCCGATCACCACGAGCTTGCGCTCCGGCGTGCGCGAGAACGCTTCGACGATCAGGTCGATCTTCTTGTACGGCACCATCCGCGACGCGGTCAGGTAGAAATCGTCCTTCGCCTCGTTCAGCGAGAAGCCGTCGACGTCGACCGGCGGGAAGATCACCGCGGCGTCGCGGTGATACACCTTGCGGATGCGTCGCGCGATGAACGCGGAGTTCGCGACGAAGCCGTCCACCGCATTCGCGGTGCGCGTGTCCCAGTTGCGGATGTAATGCAGGATCATCCGCGCGAGCAGCGACTTCGGCCCGTGCGTGAGGTTCGACTGTTCCAGATACTGGTGCTGCAAGTCCCACGCGTAGCGGATCGGCGAATGCACGTAGCTGATGTGCATCTGGTCCGGCCCGGTCAGCACGCCTTTCGCGACCGCATGGCTGCTGGAGATCACGAGATCGTAGTCCGACACGTCGAGCTGCTCGATCGCGAGCGGCATGAGCGGCAGGTAGCTGCGGTACTTGGTACGCGCGAACGGCAGTTTCTGGATGAACGAGGTCGTCACCCGCTTGCCGCGCACGAACGCGCGATCATCGAGAAAATCGACGAGGCTGAACAGGTCCGCGTCGGGAAAGCACGCGACGATCTGTTCGAGCACGCGCTCGGCGCCGGCGTACGTGACGAGCCAGTCGTGGACGATCGCCACGCGCAGCGGGCGCGACGCATCGCGTGCGCCCGCCTGTGCGGCCGGTTCGGCCCGGCGCAGCGCGGCGGTGTCGCCGGCTTCGGCCACGGCGGCACCGGCCGTGGCGAGGTTCAGGATGGCGTGTTCCGCCAGATCGCGATTCATACGGTTTTCCTCGCATTGAGACGGACGAACAGGTCGCGCACCAGCGCGCGCAGAGCCGGCGTCATCGTGAACGACCACGCAAGGTTCAGCACCAGCACGACCGCGCAGAGGCCGATCGACTCACCGAGCCCCGACCACGCTTGCGCGAGAAACAGGCTCGCGAGCAGGAAGGCGAGATGCGCGAGCATGTCGAGCACGATCGCGCGCATCCGGATCGCCGACAGGTAAAGCAGCACACCGTAATCGACCAGCGCGCGGGTCGCGACGACCACCGCCGCGCCGATCAGCCCGAAGTGATGAATGCCGAACCACAGGCCGCCGACGAAGAACGGCATCTCGACGAGCCCGGCGAACGCCGCCCGGGCCGGATTGACCTGCGACTGGATCAGGATCCGCGTGACGCTCGCCTGGCCGACGAGCCATACGCTGATCACCAGCACGCGCCCGACGGGCGCCGAATGCGCGGCGAGATCGGCGCCGACCCACAACGTGAGGAACGGCGCGAGCGCGAAGATCGCGATGATGCCGACCGGCGTGAACACGCCGTTCAGGAATTCGAGCGACTGGCGCGCGAGCGTGTCGGCATGCTCGCGGCCGACCGCCGACAGGCGCGGAAACAGCGTGCGCACCAGCGCGTTCGGCAGCATGTTCAGCCGCGTGACGAGGTTCTGCGGGACCGTGTAATAGGTGACGAACTTCGCGCCCATGCCGGCGCCGAGCATCACGCGATCGAGCGTGTCGGCGATCATGCTCGTCGTGCTCGCGATCAGCATCCAGCCGCCGAAGTTGAACAGCCCTTTCGCGGTGCCCCACTGCGGCGGATCGATGCGCCGGATCCCGAGCACCTTGATGCTTGCGTGACCGAGCATCACCGCCGCGATCAGCCGCGCGACGACGGCCGCGGCCAGCACCGTCTGCAGGTTCGGCGCGATCCACCATGCGGCGCCGAGCGGCAGCAACTGGAACAGGAACGTGCCGATCGTCTGGTTCGTGTTGAACACGCCGAACCGTTCGGCACCGTTGATCGCGCCGGCGAACACCCACGACACGTTCGCGAGCGGAATCGCGAGCGCGAGCCACGGCAACGCGAGATACACCTCGTGCTGCATCGCCGCCGACACCTTCGTGAAATACGCGGTGTAGACGAACGCGCCGAAATAGATCAGCAGGCCGCCAACGATACCGGTGCCCAGGTTCAGCCAGAACGCGCTCCAGAAGACCCGCGCGCTTTCGTCCGCGTTGCCGCTCGCGAGCGCCTTCGAGATGTGGTTCTGCGCGGCCATGCTCATCCCGAGATCGAGGATCCCGAAATAACCGATCAGCGTCCACACGAGGCTGACGACGCCGTAGCGTTCGACGCCCAGTGCGTGGATATACGCGGGCACCGTCACCAGCGACACGAAGGTCGGCAGGATCAGCCCGATGAAGTTGATCGAAACGTTCTTGAGTATGCCTTTGTCCATGCTTCTGCCTTGTGTGACGCCAACGACGACGGCGCGCCGCCCGTCACGGTTTCCAGCGATACATCAGCACCTTGCCGCGCGCGTCTTCCTCGACGAACACCAGGTATTCGCCGTTCTCGCGCCGGAACGCGCTGATGCCGAACGGCACGTCGACCCAGCCCGACGCCTTGCCGACCTCCGCGCCCGGGCTCATCACGCCGACTTCCTTGCCGGTTTCCTTGTCGTACACGTGGATCTTGCCGACCGGCTCCACCGTGAAGATGTAGCGGCCCTCGACCGTGATGCCGATCAGGTCGAGGATCGGCTTCGCGTCGAGGTGCCACGGCAGCGCGACCGTGTAGCGCACCACCGGCGAGCCGGTCGACCACTTGTCGAAGCGCACCAGCACGCGGCCGACTTCCTTGTTGATGCCCGGCTGCGGCGGCGCGTCGGCCGTGTAGCCCGTCACGTACAGCGTGTCCGTCTGCGGCTCGTAGATCGCGCGGCGCAGCTGCGTGAACGGCTGCGGCATCGGATAGGTCGTGACCTTGTCGTACGAGTAGATCGGGTTGCCGGCCTTGTCGATGCCGCCGTAACTGAAGCGGTGTATGCCGCGCACGTCGCTCGTGCGCCAGATATCGCCCTTCGTGTCGACCCACCAGCCCCAGCCGCCCGCCTTTGCCTTGCCCGTCGTGTTGGTCGTGAACTCGTCCTCGTCGAGCCGGCCGTTGCCGTTCGCGTCGCGCCAGATCCAGTCGCCACCCGGCGGCTTGTTCGGCACCTTGTCGACCGGCCGCGCGCGGCCCGCGATCAGGCCCGACGGAATCGCCACCTCGCCGTCGCGCTTCGCATCGAAGCGGTAGATCTTCAGGTGATCGGCGTACATGTCGGTCAGGTACAGGAACGTGCGGCCGTCGACGCGCCGCGCCATCGGCATGCCCGGATACTGGTCCGTGTGGAACACGGGGTCGTCCGGATACTTGAAGCGGTTCGACAGGAATCCGACATATTTCCAGTCCTGGCCCGGCGGCTTCGACAGGTCGAGCTCGAAGCGCTTGTTGCCCGTATACACGCTGTTCGGCCGCGCGGGGTCGAGCCACGCGCCGTCGACGAACAGCAGCCCCTGCACCTGCCAGCGGAGCTTGCCGTCCGGCGTGTAGCTTTCCAGCACCGCGCCGAGCCCCGCGCCGATCGTGTCGTGGCGCGGCCCGGTCCCGTTCATCGACACATAGATGTTGCCGGCGCGATCGACGCCCACGCCCGTCAGCCCGTTGAAGCGCTGCGGCCCCGGACGGCCAGGCACCGGGCCCGAGAAGATTCCGCCGCGCTCGCCGAGCGTGCCCGACGGCGCATAACCCTTGCCGCCTTTCGAGAAAATCAGGATCTGCTGGCGCGGCCCGTTGTCCGCGACGAGCACGCGCCCTTTCGCGTCGACCGCCACGTCCACCGCATCGGTACCTTCCGGCAGCGGCGGCGCGTCATCGAGCTTGCGGCCGTCCGCACGCACGTGCACGAGATGCGCGGGCCCGCCGATCGTATCGGTGAGCAGCCACAACGTGCCGTCGCCGGCGAGCGCGATGCGGCCCGGCTCGTGCGCACTCCACGTGGCCTTCTTCTGCATCGTCTCGGCGTCGTACACGTCCACCGCGTCGTGCGACGGATTCGTCGCGAACAGCGTCTTGTCGTCGGCCGCGAGGCCACCGACTTCCGCCTTCGCCTCGCCCACTTCCGACCGGGCCGGGGCCGGCACCTCGTTGACCATCATGAAGCTGGCGGCCATCCGCGCGCGACCGGCATCGGCACGCCCGCCAGGCGCGACCTGCGGCGCCGCGCGGAACGGCGCCGGCTGCTTCATGTCGCCGATCGTGCGGCGCGAAATGCCGAACCACTGCTTGCCCTTGTCCGGCCAGATGCCGGGCGACTGCAGATGGCCGCGCTCGTTGCCCACGCCGATCGCGACGTACGCATACTTGCCGTTCACCGCGACCGCGTTGCCGCCGAGGTTGCCCCAGCCGTGCGTGCCGCCGGCGAAACCGAGCATCTTCCCGTCCTGGTAGACGCTCGCCTCGGCGCCGCTCTCGTCCCACGGCGCGTTCGTATACACCTTGCCGTCGGGTGTCACCGCGATCGCGCGAATGTCGATCTGCGTCCAGCTGCCGTCGCCATAGCCGAACGTGTTGCCGATCCACGACGTGGTCGCGGGCAACACGGTTTCAGCCGGTGCGGCGCTCGCGGACAGCGCCGCGCATACCGTCATGCCAACCAGAATCAGACGTCGCAATGCGCTCTCCAGACTCGATACGGAAGCGACCGGCGCCGCGGCATGCTGCCTGGCCTGATGCCCTGTCGCTAAATAGGTTTCAAACGTCGCGATGCAGGTTACAAGCAAAAATAATCACAAGAAATTTGGAAATATTTGGGGATGTTTCGAGCTGAAATATCGAGCCGGAACAACGAGAAATTGGCCCGGCAAAGCGGAAATATCGACCGCCTTTCGCGCGGCGACCCGTAGAAAATGCCGCTCCGGCCCGCGCGCCGGGGCGCGTAGCCTGCAAACCTTTCATGTTGCGATTGAAACAACCGGCATTCGAATGTTTTCAGCCGGATAAATGACATGCGTTTTTTTGCCGATTTCTTTTCCCTAGAATCGATTTCGATTCAATATTTCATTTAAACGCATGCATTACGTTCACGCATCGGATGCGCGGCGCGCCGCGGCATCGGCCGCGCGTCGCGAAGGAGCGGCGCGATGACGGGCATTTCGCGCACCACCGACCTCGCCCCGCCGCAACACGGCCGCATCGTGCAGCTCGACGGGCTGCGCGCGATCGCCGTCGGCGCCGTGTTCCTCCAGCACGCGCTGAAGGCGCCGCTATGGATGGGCGTCGACCTGTTCTTCGTGCTGAGCGGCCTGCTGATCACCGGCATCCTGCTCGATCGCAAGGCGCGTGGACAGTCGTACTTCAGCCACTTCTACGCGCGCCGAGTGCGCCGGATCCTGCCGCCGTACGTGCTGCTGCTGATCGTGTCGACGCTGCTGTTCGGCGCGAGCTGGCTGCCGCACTGGCCGTGGTTCGCGTTCTTCTCGACCAACATCGGACTGTCGCTCGGCAGCATCGGCCACGACAGCCTGAACGTGCTGTGGTCGCTCGCCGTCGAGGAGCAGTTCTACATCTTCTGGCCGTTCGTCGTGCTGTGGTGTTCGGAGCGAGCGCTGCTGTGGATCGCCGCCGCGCTGATCGTCGCGGCGCCCGTGCTGCGCGCGATCGCGACGCCGTGGTTCGATTCGTTCTGGCCGATTTACTACCTGACGCCGTTCCGCATGGACCTGCTCGCCGCGGGTGCGCTGCTCGCGATCGTGCTGCGCCGCGACCGGCGCGCGCTGGAGCCGTTCTATCCGCTCGCGATCGTCGGCGCGCTCGTGTCGCTCGCGATCCTCGGCTGGCTGCACCTGTCGTTCCCGCGTTTCCGCGCGGCGAACACGCCGCTGTCGAACGCCGCGCTCTACAGCATCTCGCTGCTGCTGTGCACGTCGATCGTCGTGATCGCGCTGCGCGGACGCGGCCTCGTGCAGCGCGTGCTGACGAACCCGCTGCTCGTGTACGTCGGCACCGTCAGCTACACCGTCTACCTGATTCACCTGAGCGTGCTGTACGCGCTGTGGCCGTTGCATCTGAACCGCTTCGTCACGGCCGCGCTCGCCCTCGCCATCACGCTCGCGTACGCCACCGTGAGCTGGTACGGCTTCGAGCGGCGCCTGACGCGCGGCCCCGCACGCACCACGGTGCCCGCCGCCGCGCGCACGACAGCCTGACTTTCTCAATCCATCGATTCGACCAGGACATTGCCATGAGCCAAACTCGCAAGAAGGCCATCATCACGGGGATCACCGGGCAGGACGGCGCCTACCTGACCAAGCTGCTGCTCGACAAGGGCTACGAAGTCACGGGCACCTACCGCCGCACCAGCTCGGTGAACTTCTGGCGTATCGCCGAGCTCGGCGTCGATACGCACCCGAACCTGTCGCTCGTCGAGCACGACCTGACGGATGCTGGCTCGAGCCTGCGGCTGCTCGAACGCACGCAGCCCGACGAGCTGTACAACCTGGCCGCGCAGAGCTTCGTCGGCGTGTCGTTCGATCAGCCGGCGACGACCGCCGAGGTCACCGGCATCGGCCCGCTGAACCTGCTCGAGGCGATCCGCGTGGTCAGCCCGAAGACGCGCTTCTACCAGGCATCGACGTCCGAGATGTTCGGCAAGGTGCAGGCCATTCCGCAAACGGAAACGACCGCGTTCTACCCGCGCAGCCCGTACGGCGTCGCGAAGCTGTACGCGCACTGGATGACCGTGAACTACCGCGAGTCCTACGACCTGTTCGGCTGCAGCGGCATCCTGTTCAACCACGAATCGCCGCTGCGCGGCCGCGAGTTCGTCACGCGCAAGATCACCGACACCGTCGCGAAGATCAAGCTCGGCAAGGCGACCAAACTCGAGCTCGGCAACCTCGACGCCAAGCGCGACTGGGGCTTCGCGCTCGAATACGTCGAAGGGATGTGGCGAATGCTGCAGGTCGACGAGCCCGACACCTACGTGCTCGCGACCAACCGCACCGAGACCGTCCGCGACTTCGTGCAGATGGCGTTCGCGGCGGCCGGCTACCAGATCGAATGGACCGGCAAGGGCGAACAGGAACGCGGCCTCGACGCGTCGAACGGCAACGTGCTCGTCGAAGTGAATCCGAAGTTCTACCGCCCTGCCGAAGTCGACCTGCTGATCGGCTGCGCGGACAAGGCCAAATCCAAGCTCGGCTGGGCGCCGGAAACGACGCTCGAGCAGCTTTGCCAGATGATGGTGGAAGCGGACCTGACGCGGAATCGTCACCATGACACGTACTGATGCCGGACGCTCGTCGCGCCGGGCATTCGTCACGGGCCTGACGGGCTTCACCGGCCGCTACATGGCGCAGCGCCTCGAGGCGGCCGGCTACGACGTGTGGGGCACCGTGGCGCCCGGCGCGGCGCGGCCGGACGATCCGGCGTTCGCGAACTGCACGCTGCTGCCGGTCGACCTGCTCGACGCGCAGGCGATACGCGCGGCGGCCACCGATGCGCGACCCGATGCGGTCGTGCATCTGGCTGCGCGCGCACACGTCGCGCAGGACGAGCCGTCGCAGACTTACGCGGTCAACATCGTCGGCACGCGCAACCTGCTGGCCGCGCTCGCGGGTCTCGATCGCCGTCCGTCGGCGGTGCTGCTCGCCAGCAGCGCGAACATCTATGGCAATTCGACGGCCGGCGTGCTCGACGAAACCGTCTCACCCGCCCCCGCGAACGACTACGCGGTCAGCAAGCTCGCGATGGAATACGCGGCGAAGCTGTGGGCCGACCGCCTGCCAATCGTGATCGCGCGGCCGTTCAACTACACCGGCGTCGGCCAGGACGAGGCGTATCTGCTGCCGAAACTCGTGTCGCACTATGCGCGCAATGCGCCGCGCATCTCGCTCGGCAATCTCGACGTGAGCCGCGATTTCTCCGACGTGCGCGACGTGACGACCGCCTATCTGAAGCTGCTCGAAACCGCGCCGGCCGGCGAGACGTTCAACGTCTGCTCGGAGCGCGCGTATTCGCTGAAGGAAGTGCTGGCGATGCTGTCGCGGATCGCCGGCTACGTGATCGACGTGACGATCGATCCACGTTTCGTCCGGCACAACGAAGTGAAGCGCCTGAGCGGGTCGCGCGACAAGCTGCGGCGCGCGGTGGGCGAGCTTCCGGTGACGCCGCTCGACGACACGCTGCGCTGGATGATGGAAGCGATGCGTGACGTGCCTCGGCCCGCGCAGGCCGGGCACGCCGGCTGATTGCGTCAACGCGCGCGGCGCCGGCCAAAAAACGACGGGCCGCTCGATCAGATCGAGCGGCCCGTCGTCATGTCGGCCCTGTAACCTGCCGCCGCGCTCAGCCCGCGAGACCGCGCGCGAGATCGTTGCGCAGGTCGCCCGCGTTTTCCAGGCCGACCGCGAGGCGGATCAGCCCTTCGGTGATCCCCGCGGCCGCACGCGCTTCCGGCGTGATGCGGGCATGCGTCGTCGTCGCCGGATGCGTGATCGTCGTGCGCGTGTCACCGAGGTTGCCGGTGATCGAGATCAGCTTCGTGCTGTCGATCACGCGCCACGCATTCGCGCGCTGCTGCTCCGGCGTGTCGCCCTTCAGCTCGAACGACACGATCGCGCCGCCCGCCTTCTGCTGGCGCTTCGCGAGTTCGTGCTGCGGATGCGATTCGAGCCCGGGATAAAACACGCGCGCGACGGCCGGATGCGAATCGAGCCAGCGCGCGATTTCCAGCGCGTTCGCCGACTGCTTCTCGACGCGCAGCGACAGCGTCTCCATCCCCTTCAGCAGCACCCACGCGTTGAACGCCGACAGCGTCGGCCCCGCGCTGCGCACGAACGGGAACACCTTGCCCATGATGAATTCCTTCGAGCCGACCAGCGCGCCGCCGAGCACGCGGCCCTGCCCGTCGAGGAACTTCGTCGCCGAGTGCATCACGACGTCCGCGCCGAGTTTCAGCGGCTGCTGCAGCACCGGGCTGCAGAAACAGTTGTCGACGACGAACAGCGCGTTCGCGGCCTTCGCGATCTTGCCGATCGCCTCGATATCGGCGAGTTCGGTCAACGGGTTCGACGGCGTTTCGAGGAAGAACATCTTCGTCTCGGGCCGCACCGCTTCCTGCCATGCGTTCAGGTCGGTCGGATCGACGAAGGTCGTCGTGATGCCGAACTTGCTGAAGATCTGCGAGAACATCCCGAGCGTCGAGCCGAACAGGCTGCGCGAGCTGACGAGGTGATCGCCCGCCTGCAGGGCGGACATCACGACCGACATGATCGCGGCCATGCCCGACGCCGTCGCGATGCAGGCCTCGCCGCCTTCGAGCGCGGCGAGACGATCCTGGAACATGGTGACGGTCGGGTTCGTGAAGCGCGAATAGGTGAAATAGTCTTCCGAATTCGCGAAGCGCTCGGCCGCCTCGGCCGCGCTCGTGAAGCAGAAGCTCGACGTGAGGAACAGCGCTTCCGAATGCTCGTTGAAGTTGCTGCGCAACGTGCCCGCGCGCACGGCGAGCGTGTCGAAGTTGAGGGAGTCGTCCATGTTCCGTTTTCCGTATTCGAGGGTCGCGCCGCAGGTCATGCTTCGGGCGCGAACCCAGCCACAAAATCAGGCCAAAACAAAAAGCCCGCTATGCGTCGGCATCAGCGGGCTTCGGTGCGGTACGACAGCGATCGACTCGGGCCGGCTGCCGCCGGCCTTCGCTTTAGCTGTTTTGGGAAGTCGCCCCGCGTCCGCAAGCTGAATCAAATCGACGCACGGCGACATCCTATCACGCTTCGTCGGAAGCGTGCGGCTGCATCACTCGACCGACAGTTGCAGGTTCATCTGCGAACGCGCGGCATCGCCGGCCGTGTCGCGATCAGCCTGCGACGCCGGTGCGAGACGCGCGCGCTCGATCGCATCGAGGTACTCGGGCGTCACGGCGCCGGTGATGTAGTTGCCGTCGAAGCACGACGCCTCGAATTGCTCGAGCTTCGGGTTGATGTCGCGCACCGCGCGGCGCAGGTCGTCGACGTCCTGGTAGATCAGGTGGTCGGCGCCGATGATCTTCGCGACTTCCTCGTCGGTGCGGCCGTGGGCAACCAGCTCGCCGCGCGTCGGCATGTCGATGCCGTACACGTTCGGGAACTTCACGGGCGGTGCCGCCGACGCGAAGATCACCGACTTCGCGCCCGCATCGCGCGCCATCTGCACGATCTCGTGCGAGGTCGTGCCGCGCACGATCGAGTCGTCGACGATCAGCACGTTCTTGTCCTTGAACTCGATGCTCATCGCATTGAGCTTCTGGCGCACCGACTTCTTGCGCACGGCCTGGCCCGGCATGATGAAGGTGCGGCCGACGTAGCGGTTCTTGAAGAAGCCTTCGCGATACTCGACGCCGAGCTTCGCGGCGACCTGCATCGCGGCCGGACGCGACGAGTCGGGAATCGGCATCACGACGTCGATCGGCACGTTCGGCAGCTCGCGCTTGATCTTCTCGGCGAGGTAGTCGCCCATGCGCAGGCGCACGTTGTAGACGGGCACGCCGTCGAGGCACGAATCCGGACGCGCGAGATACACGTATTCGAACATGCACGGATTCAGCGTCGGGTTCTCCGCGCACTGCTGGCTGTGGAAGTTGCCGGCCTTGTCGATGAAGATCGCTTCGCCCGGCTGCACGTCGCGCACGAATTCGAACCCGATGCCTTCGACCGCCACCGACTCAGACGCCACCATCCACTCGGTGCCGTGTTCGGTCTCGAGCTTGCCGATGCAGAGCGGGCGAATGCCGAACGGATCGCGGAACGCGAGCAGGCCGTAGCCGGCGATCAGTGACACGATCGCGTACGAGCCCTGCAGGCGGCGATGCACGCCCGCGACCGCCTTGAACACCGCGGCCGGATCGAGCTCCAGGCCCGTCGTCGACAGCTGCAGCTCGTGCGCGAACACGTTGAGCAGCACTTCGCTGTCGGAATTGGTGTTGATGTGCCGGCGGTCGATCCGGAACATCTCGTCCTTCAGCTGTTCCCAGTTCGTCAGGTTGCCGTTGTGCGCGAGGATGATCCCGAACGGCGCGTTCACGTAGAACGGCTGCGCCTCGGCTTCGCTCGACGCCGAGCCGGCCGTCGGATAACGGACCTGGCCGATGCCGAAGGTGCCGGGCAGGCTGCGCATGTTGCGCGTGCGGAACACGTCGCGCACCATGCCGTTCGCCTTGTACATGTGGAAATTGCTGCCATCCGCCGTCGCGATGCCCGCTGCGTCCTGACCGCGATGCTGCAGCAGCAGCAGGCTGTCATAGATCAGCTGATTGACCGGGGATTGGGAGATAACGCCTACGATGCCGCACATGGCATGTCCTTCAGAATGACAAAATCGGTTCCGTCCTGCCCGGCCGCGTCGTCACACGCGTACGTACTGGGCCATGCCGTCGGGCAGGAGCTGCTTCAGCTCATGCACGCCCTGTTCGGCGAAAGGACGCAATAGCGCATTGCGCCAGAAATCCTGTTTGGGCAATTCGGTCAGCCCGGCCGCCGCGACCAGCAGCACCACCAGCACGCAGCCGCGGACGAGCCCGAACATCATGCCCAGCGAGCGATCGACTCCGCCGAGGCCCGTCGCCTGCGCGATCCGCGACAACAGCGCGTTCGCGACACCCGCGACGAACACCACGCCGATCACGATCAGCGCGAACGCCAGCACCCACTGTGTCAGCGCACCGCCCGGCCAGTTCGCCGGGATATATGGCACCACCAGTCCGACATAGCGGGCCGCGATCGCAATCGCCGCGATCCAGCCGATCAGCCCGAAAATCTCCGAGACGAAACCGCGCCACGCGCCACGCAGCGCGGACAACGCGATCACCGCCAATACAGCGTAGTCGAAAGCCGTCAGCATCGCACGTTACTGCGTGAGTCCGGCTTCGCGCACCTTCGCAATCGCGGCGGACGCCGCCGCGCGATCCGCGAACGGGCCGGCACGCAGCAGTGTAGCCGTGCTGCCGTCCGCCTGCTTGCGATGCTCGACATATGCGGGCACCCCCGCCGATTTCAACTTGGTGGCCCACGAACGGGCCGTCGTGTCGTCCTTGAACGAACCGAGCTGCACCGCGAAGCGCGCACCGGCCGACGATGCGTCGCCGCCGTCGGCCGCTGCATCGGCGTTCGCGACCGTCGCGGGCGCCGGCTTCGGCGCGGGTGCGGCCGTGGCCGGCTTCGCAGCGGGCTTCGGCGGCGTCACATTCGCCGTGGCCGTCGGGGCCGTGGTATCGGGCTTCGCGGCCGGCTTGGCCGCATCCTTGGCCGCCGGCGCGGGCACGGCCGCCACGGCGACATCGGATGCCGGCGGCTCGTCATGCGCGACGCCCGCCTGCACGTCGGACGCGTCGTCGTCGCGCGGCGCGACCGCCTGATGCGCGGGCCGGTTCGGGATGTCGATCGCGATGTCGTCCGTCACCGGCTTCGGGTGCGAATCGAGCACCATCGGCAGCACGATCACCGCGGCGACGACGAGCGCGATCGCGCCGACGAGACGCCGGCGGGCGCGTTGCTTTTCTGGAAGGGTCGGATCGAGGAGCAGTGCGTCCGATTCCGGACGCTCGGTGCGGCGCGTGCGTCGCTCGACGCGTTCAGTGCGCTCCGTGCGCACGTTCCGGGAGGCCCCGGTACGACCGCCGCGCCGCGGGGGCGCGTCGTCGTCTTTCTTGCCGAACGAGAAAATTCCCATGAATGGCTGAGTCCGAAACTGCCCGTCAGTCAGTGTTGCTGCGATTTCCGGTAGGCCATCACACCTGCCACCGTATGGAAACTGCCGAAAACCACGATTCTATCATTCTCGGATGCTCTTTTTAGTGCATCGCGAAACGCTTCGGCGGGCGACGCGAACCGCGTCACGCTCGAATCGGCCCCCTCCTCCACGCCAACCTTGCGCAGCGCGGCTTCGAGCTGCTCCGCGCTCGCCGCGCGCGGCAGCGGCAGATCGGTCACGCACCAGTGGTCGACCTCGCCCTTCAGATGCCGCAACACGCCGTCGATGTCCTTGTCGTGCATCGCACCGAACACCGCGTACGTGTACGGGAAGAAGCCCATGTTGCCGAGATTTTGCTCGAGCACGGCCGCCGCATGCGGGTTGTGCGCGACGTCCAGCACGATCGCCGGCTTGCCGGGCAGCACCTGGAAGCGGCCCGGCAGCTCGACGTTGGCGAGCCCGAGCCGGATGTCCTGCGCGGACACCGGCAGCACCGGGCGCAGCGCCTCGAGCGCGGCCAGCGCGGCCGATGCATTGATCAGCTGATTCGCACCGCGCAGCGCCGGATACGCGAGCGCCGGGTAGCGCTTCTCGCGACCGAGATAGCTCCACTGCTGGCGCTCCGCGCCTGCCTGCGCCTCGTAGCGGAAATCGCGGCCGACGAGCCACAGGTCGGCGCCGATCGCTTCGGCGTGATCGATCAGCGTTTGCGGCGCGGCCGGATCGCCGCAGATCGCCGGCTTGCCGGCACGGAAGATCCCCGCCTTCTCGAAGGCGATCTTCTCGCGCGTGTCGCCGAGGTATTCGGTGTGATCGATGTCGATGCTCGTGACGATCGCGCAATCGGTATCGATGATGTTGACCGCATCGAGCCGGCCGCCGAGGCCGACTTCGAGGATCACCGCGTCGAGCCCGCGCGACGCGAACAGGTGCAGGATCGCGAGCGTCGTGAATTCGAAGTACGTGAGGGACACGGGCTCGGGCAGCGACGTGCGCGCCGCCTCGACGGCTTCGAAGTGCGGCAGCAGCTCGGCGTCGCTGACCTGCTGGCCGTTCACGCGCGCGCGCTCGCCGAATTCGAGCAGGTGCGGCGACGTATGGCAGCCGACCTTGTAGCCCGCGCGCACGAGGATCGTCTCGAGGAACGCGCAGGTCGAGCCCTTGCCGTTCGTGCCGCCGACGGTGATGACGGGGCACGCGAATTCGAGCTGCAGCGCCGCCTTGACCTGCCCGATGCGGGTCAGGCCCATGTCGATGCCGACCGGGTGCGCGCGTTCGAGATGCGAAAGCCACGCGTCGAGAGTGGGAAAAGTGCTCATCGGATCAAATCTGGATCGGGGACCGCCACTACGCCAAAAAACGAAGCGCGCCGCCTGACGCTGAAGCCAGGCGACGCGCAGTGTTCACAACCTCGCGCCGATCAGGCCAGCGCGTCGGCCGGTTGCCGCTGCAGCAGCGCGAGCAATTGCGCGATCTCGTCGCGCATCTTGCGGCGGTCGACGATCATGTCGATCGCGCCCGTCTTCAGCAGGAATTCCGCGCGCTGGAAGCCTTCCGGCAGTTTCTCGCGAACCGTCTGCTCGATCACGCGCGGGCCGGCGAAGCCGATCAGCGCCTTCGGCTCGGCGATCACGACGTCGCCGAGGAATGCGAAGCTCGCCGACACGCCGCCCATCGTCGGGTCGGTCAGCACCGAGATGAACGGCAGCTTGGCTTCTGCCAGCTTGGTCAGCATCGCGGTGGTCTTGGCCATCTGCATCAGCGACAGCAGGCTTTCCTGCATCCGTGCGCCGCCCGACGCCGTGAAGCAGATGAACGGCACTTGCTGCTCCAGCGCATTCTGCGCGCCGCGCGCGAAACGCTCGCCGACGACCGAGCCCATCGAGCCGCCCATGAACGAAAACTCGAAGCAGGCAGCGACGACGGGCAGCGTATGGATCGCGCCGCCCATCACGACCATCGCGTCGGTCTCGCCCGTTTCGTCCATCGCTTCCTTCAGACGATCGGGGTACTTGCGGCTGTCCTTGAACTTCAGCGAGTCGACCGGCACGATTTCCTGGCCGATTTCATAGCGGCCTTCCGGATCGAGCAGCCCGTCGAGACGCTCGCGCGCACCGATGCGCATGTGGTGATCGCACTTCGGGCACACGTGCAGGTTCGCGTCCACGTCGTTGCGGTACAGCACGGCCTCGCAGGACGGGCACTTGACCCACAGGCCTTCCGGAATGCCCTTGCGGCTTTTCGGGTCGGTCTGCTTGATCTTCGGCGGCAACAGTTTGTCGAGCCAGCTCATCGTATGGTTTCCTGTTCCGTGGCGGGGCGGGCCGACCGGCCCGTTCCCGCTTCCTGTGTTGTGTTTATCGCGCCGTCTTGCCGGCGCCGTCCAGGGCGGCGCGCAGCTCGGCGATGAAAGTCTTCAGCGCGGCGACGGCGCCTTCCGGCGCGGCGCTCTCGAGCAGTTGCACCAGCCGGCTGCCGATCACGACGGCGTCCGACACTTCGGCCACCGCGCGCGCCGTTTCGGCGTCGCGGATGCCGAAGCCGACGCCCACCGGAACCGGCACGCGCGACTTGATGGCCGGGATTTTACCCGCAATGCTCGAAACATCCAGATTTCCGGCGCCGGTCACGCCCTTGAGCGACACGTAGTACACGTAGCCGCTCGCGATCTTGCCCACGTCGGCGATGCGTTCGTCGGTCGACGTCGGCGCGAGCAGGAAGATCGGATCGATCTGCGCGGCGCGCATTTTCTCGGCGAACACGCCCGCTTCCTCGGGCGGATAGTCGACGACGAGCACGCCGTCGACGCCGGCCGCCTGCGCCTCGGTCGCGAACGTGTCGACGCCCATCCGCTCGATCGGGTTCGCATAACCCATCAGCACGACGGGGGTTTTCTGGTCGGTCTCGCGGAAGCGCTTCACGTCGGCGAGCACGCTCTTGAGCGTGACGCCGCGCGCGAGCGCACGCTCCGACGAGCGCTGGATCACCGGGCCGTCGGCCATCGGGTCCGAGAACGGCACGCCGAGCTCGATGACGTCGGCGCCGCCTTCGGCGAGCGCGTGCATGAATTCGACGGTTTTCGCGGGATCGGGGTCGCCGGCCGTGATGAACGGGATCAGGCCCTTGCGGCCTTGTTCGGCGAGTGCGGCGAAGGTCTGCTGGATACGATTCATGGCAATTTTCCTTTGTCGACCGGAGTTAGCGCTTCAGCGCTTACTCCGGTCCCATGCAAAGCAGCGATCGGCACAGCGGCGGCGCGACTCACGCGCACGCCGGCGTGGCGAGCGCGTTCACGCGCTCGTGCGCGATCGCGCAATAACTTTCGTTGATCTCGTAGCCGACGAAGTCGCGCCCCTGCCGTGCGCAGGCCACCGCGGTCGTGCCGCTGCCCATGAACGGATCGAGCACGCGGCCGCCCGGCGGGCAGCTTGCGAGCACCATCCGCTCGATGATTTCCAGCGGCTTCTGGGTCGGATGATCGACGCGCTCCGCGTGCTGCCGGTGCAGGCGCGAGACCGACCAGACGTCCTTCGGGTTGTAGCCCATCTCCAGCCACTTGCTGCCTTCGAACAGCTTGCGCGAGCGGGCCTTCTTCGTGTCGGCGTCGTACGGGATGCGGACCGGATCGAGATCGAAGTAATACGCCTTGGAAACCGCGAAAAAGCCGATGTTGTCGTGCACCGACGTGAAACGGCGCGTCGTGCCGCCCATGCTCGGCACGCGCCGGTCCCAGATGATCTCGTTGACCATCGTGAGCTTCGTCTTCAGGAAGCTGAAGATTTCCGGCGCGTACTGCCACGTGCAGAAGATGTACATCGACCCGCTCGGCTTGAGCTTCGGGATCGCGAGTTCGAGCCACTCGCGCGTCCACGCGAGAAAATCGTCGCCCGAGCGCTTGTCCGAGTCGTTGCCATAGTCCTTGCCGAGCCCGTACGGCGGATCGGCGACGATCAGGTCGATCGACGCATCCGGCAGGCGCGCGGCTTCGGACATGAAATCGCGGTTGTGCAGCTCGATCCCGGACGGCAACGCGCACGGCACGGCGACGGCAGACTGCACCGCCTCCGCTTCGCTCGCGGCGCCGCCGCCCGGTTGTTCGATCAGGTCACGCATCGGTCGGGGTCAGAGCGCGATGCCCGATCGCTCGGCGACCGTGTGCATGTCCTTGTCGCCGCGGCCCGACAGGTTGACGAGCAGGATCTTGTCCTTGGACAACGTCGGCGCGAGCTTCACGGCGTACGCGATCGCGTGACTCGACTCGAGCGCGGGGATGATCCCCTCGATCCTGCAGCAGTCGTGGAACGCCTTCAGTGCCTCTTCGTCGGTGATGCCGACATACTGCGCGCGGCCGCTGTCCTTCAGCCATGCGTGCTCGGGACCGACGCCCGGATAGTCGAGCCCGGCCGATACCGAATGCGTCTCGATGATCTGGCCGTTGTCGTCCTGCAGCAGGTACGTGCGGTTGCCGTGCAGCACGCCGGGGCTGCCGGCGATCAGCGACGCCGCGTGACGGCCCGTGTCGAGGCCATCGCCGGCCGCTTCGACGCCGATCAGCTGCACCGACGTGTCGTCGATGTACGGATAGAAGATGCCCATCGCGTTCGAGCCGCCGCCGACGCACGCAATCACCGCGTCCGGCTGCCGGCCGGCGAGTTCCGGCATCTGCACCTTGCACTCGTCGCCGATCACGCGCTGGAAGTCGCGCACCATCGCCGGATACGGGTGCGGGCCCGCGACCGTGCCGATGATGTAGAACGTGCTTTCGATGTTCGTGACCCAGTCGCGCATCGCTTCGTTCAGCGCGTCCTTCAACGTGCGCGAACCCGATTCGACCGGCACGACCGTCGCGCCAAGCAGCTTCATCCGGTAGACGTTCGCGGCCTGGCGGCGCACGTCCTCGGCGCCCATGTAGACGATGCACTCCATCCCGAAGCGCGCGCAGATCGTCGCCGTCGCGACGCCGTGCTGGCCGGCGCCCGTCTCGGCGATCACGCGCTTCTTGCCCATCCGCTTCGCGAGCAGCGCCTGGCCGATGACGTTGTTGATCTTGTGCGCACCGGTGTGGTTCAGGTCCTCGCGCTTCAGGTAGATCTGCGCGCCGCCGAGCATCTCGCTCCAGCGCTGCGCGTGATAGATCGGCGACGGACGACCGACGAAATACTTCAGTTCCCGCTCGTACTCGGCGACGAAATCGGGGTCATGACGGAATTTTTCATACGCCGCGCGCAGTTCGTCCAGCGCGTGAATCAGCGTTTCGGCGACGAACACGCCGCCGTACGGGCCGAAGTGGCCGTGATCATCAGGAAGGTTGTACATGGTGTCACTCTCGATCGGTCGGCGCGCCCCGCTGTCGGGGCCGCACCGGCTTGCATCACCCGGCGTCCGCTTCGCGCACCGCGCGTACGAACGCCGCCATCCGGGCGTGATCCTTCACGCCCTTCGCGCCGTCCACTTCGATGCCGCTCGAGACATCGACAGCAAACGGACGCAACTGGCGGATCGCATCACCGACGTTTTGCGCGTTCAAGCCACCACTCAAAACGGCCCGATGCGCGAGCTCTGCGGGAATAAGTGACCAATCGAAGACCTTGCCGCTACCGCCGTAGTCCGGCACCAGGGTGTCGAACAGGAGGCCGCGCGCTTTCGAATAATGAAGAGCCGATTCTACCAAATCGGCCGGCTGCGTCGAGGGGCCGACGCGCACCGCGCGCAACCACGGCAGGCGCGCCGCGCGGCCGAGGGCGTCGCACTGCGCGGGCGTCTCGTCGCCGTGGAATTGCAGCATCGTGAGCGGCACGTCGCGCACGACCGCGTCGATCTCGGCTTCGGTCGCGTTCACGAACAGTCCGACCACCGACACGAACGGCGGGGCGAGGCGTGCAAGCTCGGCTGCCTGCGCGATCGACACCGCGCGCGGGCTCTTCGGATAGAACACGAGGCCGATCGCGTCGGCGCCGAGCGCGGCGGCGTGCAGCACGTCCTCGGGCCGCGACAGGCCGCACAGCTTGATGCGCGTACGCGGTGCGAGGCCACCCGCGGCGGGAGTCGAAGAAGACACGGCGTGATTCGTCATGGTTGTGGGTCCAGGTCGGCCCAGACGCTGCTCCACGGCACGCTGCCGAGCTGCGCGGGCGGGACGGCGAATTCCGCCGGGTAGCCGACATGGGCGAGGTACAGCCCGTCGGCCATGAACGTGGGCGCGGCGAGATTGCGGTCGCGCCCGGCCAGCACGTCGGCGAGCCAGTCCGCCGGGTAGCGGCCGCGGCCGACTGCGACGAGGCAGCCCATCAGGTTGCGCACCATGTGGTGAAGGAACGCGTTCGCGCGGAAGCGGAAATGAATGAAGTGGCCCGCACGCCGCACGTCGATCTGGTACAGGTGTTTGACCGGCGTTTTCGACTGGCATTCCGACGACCGGAACGACGAGAAGTCATGCTCGCCGATCAGGTGCGCGGCGGCGGCGCGCATGGCGTCGTCGTCGAGCGGCGTGTGGATCCAGCCCGCCCGGCCAGCCAGCATCGGCGAGCGCACGGGATGTACGTACAGCGCGTAGTAGTAGGTGCGTTCGAACGCCGAGAAACGCGCATGGAACGTGTCCGGCATCGGCTTCGCCCACTGCACGGAAACGGTCGGCGGCAGGAACGCGTTGGTACCGCGCACCCACGAGAAATCCGCGCGGTCGAGGTCCGTGTCGAAATGCGCGACCTGCCCGAGCCCGTGCACGCCCGTATCGGTCCGTCCCGCGACCGTCGTATGCAACGGCACGCACGCGAATTCGCCGAGCGCGCGCTCGAGCGCGTCCTGCACGGTCTTGCCGTGCGGCTGCGCCTGCCAGCCACAGAACGCGGCGCCGTCGTACTGAATCCCCAGCGCGATCCGCATCACGCCTCGTCCGCCAGTTTCGCGAGCAGCGCGCGCGCATCGTCGCGCGTCGCGGCGTCGTTCGCATCGACGACTTCCTGCAGCAGCGTGCGCGCGCCGGATAGGTCGCCCAGCTCGACGTACTCGGATGCGAGATCCAGCTTGTTGCGCGCGATGCGCGCAAGCTCCTCCGGTGTCAGCGCGGGCAGCACGGCGCCCGGCGCGGACGGCAGGTCGAGATCGAAATCCAGTTTCAACGCACCGAACTGCGCGCCGCCGAGCGGCGGCAGCGACGACGGCGCGGATGCGCCACCCGCGTGCGGCGCGGGCGTTGCCGCATCCGGATCCCAGTCGAACTCGTCGTCCTGGTCGGCCGGGTGTTCCGGTGCCGGATCGTTCGCACCAACGGGCGGGTGCGACGCGGGTTGACCGTTAGTTGCGATTCGATCGCTTTCGGCTTGATCTTCCGGGGCGGCCGGCTCTTCCGCCGTACGCGGCGGCAGCGGCATGTCGAGGCTGTTCAGCGCGCTGATCGCGTTCTGCATCAGCGCCGCGTGCTGCGCGTCGTGCGTCGCCGGCGCGGCAGGTGCTTCGATCGGCTCACCCGGGGGCGTCTCCGCGATGGGCTGCGCGTCGTGCGGTGCCGCCTCTGCAGCGCCCGCCAGCGCGGCAGGCGCTTGCTTTTGATCGTCTTGCGTCGTTGCCGCTTCCGGCGACGAAGGCACGTCGAGATCGCGCGTTTCGGCCACCTCTGCCGCTACCGCGGCGGCCGAAACGAGATTCACATCGGCGGCTGCGTCGCGTGCGACCGGCGTCTCGGGAAGAATCGGCGGCACGGGTTCGACGGACGACGAGGCGCTGGTATCCGAAGCAGCCGCCCCGCCGGATTCCGGAGTGAGCGCATCGGCGCGCTGCGCTTTCCGGCGCTTGCGCCAAGCAAACCCGGCCGCGAGAACGACCACGGCCGCGCCGGCCGCCGCGGCCGGGCGCCAGTCGATCTGTTCGGAACCACGCACGGACGGCGTCGCCACCACGGGCACGGCCGGCTGCACAGATGCCGATGCCGGCTGCGCCGCACTGGCGGCCACGCCGGACGCCGCCTCGCTCGCGGCGGGCGACGACGCGGCAGCAGATGCGCCGTCATTCGCAGCGGGACGGGGGGCAGCAGGCGCCGGCGCGGGTGCAACGTTGTTCGTCGCGGCCGGCTTGCCAATGCCGTGTTTCTGCAGCTCCATCAGCACGCGGTTCTTCAGCGCGAGCAGTTGCTGCAGGCTCGACGGCCGCGGCTGCGATGCGCCCGCGATGGGTGCTGCCGCGGACGGTTCGTGCATGCCTTGAGCCGGGCCGCCCTGCGCGGGCGGGATGGCGGCATCGCTCGCGGACGACGGGGTCGCGGACTGAATCGCGCCGCTCCACACGTGCGGCCCGCTCGCACCGGCCGCAGGCGCGGCCGGCTGAACCGGTTCGACCGTCGACGCGCCATGCGCGGCGGATGCTGCGGACGCGCCGGTCGAAGCCGACACCCCTGCCGCGACCGCCGCCGCGACGCTTGCACCGCTGACCGGTGCCGCGTGCGCAGCCGGTGCGGCCGGCGCCGTTTGCGCGGCCGACCCCGGATGCGGCGCGGACGCACCATGCTGCCCAGCCGCGACCGTACCCGACGCGGCGGCCACCGCGGATACTGCCGATGCACCGGAAGCACCGGCCGCCGCGAGTGCCGCGCCCGTCGCGTCGAGCGCCGGCACCGTCAGCGTCGCGCCGACTTTCAGGCGGCTCGGATCGCGCTTCATGAACGCCTGCGGGTTGGCGTCGAACAATGCGCGTCCGGCGCGCGCGAGCACGCCCGGATCGTGCGACTGCGTGGCCGCCTTCGCGAGATCGTTCAACGACTGGCCCGGCTGGACCGTCACGGTAAGCGGCGCGGGACCGCCTGCGGCGGAAGCCGGCAGTTCGACGGCGCCGGTCGCCCAGGCCGACGCGGCCGCGCCGAGTGCCAGGATCGCCAGCGCGCCACGCACGGCGCGCGACAGACGGGACTGACGCGGAAACAAGGAAATTCGGGACATCGTAGACTCAATCGCCGCGCGCGGGCGCGGCTCGGATTCGCGTAGGGAAGCGTCAATAAAATCGCCGCAGAAATGCAAAAGCGTCGCGCAGAACGCGACGCTTTTGGCGACTCCGCGCGTCGTAACCGCATAGTTTACTTCACGCGATCGGGTTCCGGCCGAATTCGTCGCCGGCGGATGCGGCCGTCCATGCCGGTGCATCGGCGCGACCGTTACCCGCACCGCGCCGCCGGCGCGCGAATCGCGCGACGGCCACGCCGATCCTCACCATCAATCGCGCACGGCAGTTTTATCAAAAATGGATCATCAATCAATGAAAATTGTGGCAACCGCATCGCCCCCGACATGAATTCATGTCCGTATGGATCGCGTCCCGTCCCGCTCACAAGCGTCTCGGAGTTTTCGCGCGTATGCCGCGGCGCCAACCAATAAAAAAAACGCCTGCCGCCCCGCGAAGGGCTGGCAGGCGTTTCGCGGGGCGCGCCGACGGGGCACGCGCGGCGCAGCCCGATTCTTACTTGTCGAGCAGGATGCGCAGCATGCGGCGCAGCGGCTCGGCCGCGCCCCACAGCAGCTGGTCGCCGACCGTGAACGCCGACAGGTATTCGCCACCCATCGCGAGCTTGCGCAGACGACCGACCGGCACCGTCAGCGTGCCGGTGATCTTCGCCGGCGACAGGTCGCGCATCGACGCTTCGCGCTCGTTCGGCACGACCTTCACCCAGTCGTTCGCCGACGCGAGGATGCCGTTGATTTCGTCCAGCGGGACGTCCTTCTTCAGCTTGATCGTCAGCGCCTGCGAGTGGCAGCGCATCGCGCCGATCCGCACGCACAGCCCGTCGACCGGGATCGAACCCGGCTCGCCCATGGCCGGCTTGCCGAGGATCTTGTTGGTTTCCGCGCCGCCCTTCCACTCTTCCTTCGACATCCCGTTGCCGAGATCCTTGTCGATCCACGGAATCAGCGAACCCGCGAGCGGTACGCCGAACTGGCTCGTCGGCATTGCATCGCTGTTCATCGTCGCGAGCACGCGGCGGTCGATGTCGAGAATCGCGGAAGCCGGATCGGCGAGCTGTTCCTGCACCGAACCGTGCAGCGCGCCCATCTGCGACAGCAGTTCACGCATGTTCTGCGCGCCCGCGCCCGATGCGGCCTGGTAGGTCATCGCCGTCATCCAGTCGACGAGGTTCTCGCGGAACAGGCCGCCGAGCGCCATCAGCATCAGGCTGACCGTGCAATTGCCGCCGACGAAGTTCTTCGTGCCCTTGACGAGCGCGTCCTTGATCACGTCGAGGTTGACCGGATCGAGGATGATGACCGCGTCGTCCTGCATCCGCAGCGACGAGGCCGCGTCGATCCAGTAGCCGTTCCAGCCGGCCGCGCGCAGCTTCGGGAACACGTCGTTCGTATAGTCGCCGCCCTGGCACGTGATGATCACGTCGCACTTCTTCAGCTCGTCGACGTTGGTCGCGTCCTTGAGCGTAGTCTCGTTTTTCGCGAACGACGGCGCCTTGCCGCCCGTATTGCTGGTGCTGAAAAACACCGGCTCGATCAGGTCGAAATCACCTTCTTCCTGCATGCGCTGCATCAGCACGCTGCCGACCATGCCGCGCCAACCTACGAGACCTACGTTCATGACTAACCCTTTGAATGGAGCTTCCCCGCCATTTCCGCCCCCGGCGTGACCGCGCGGGGAAACAGGCGGGCACGACGGACGATCAGCGTTTAATGATCGTTTTCGTGGTAATGGTTTTCGTGATGACGATGGCGCGCGTACCCACACGGGCAGTGTTGCCGTGGAGTTTCAGGACCGGGGAGATCAGGGAAATCAGCGCCATCGTTCGAGTCTACACAAAGCCGGTTGGCCGCACAACGGCCAACCACGCGCGAACCGGCCGATTTCGCGGCCCGTTCGCGCCCTTTCCACAATTCACTGCATTACTGCATTGCCGTGCGCGTTACAGCGCAGCGACCACCGCGTCGCCCATCGCCGCCGTGCCGACCTGCTTGCAACCCGGCGTCGCGATATCGCCCGTGCGATAGCCTTGTTCGAGCACCGTTTTCACCGCGCGCTCGATGCGATCGGCCTGCTCCGCGCGATTCAGCGAGTAGCGCAGCAGCATCGCGGCCGACAGGATCGTCGCCAGCGGGTTCGCGATGCCCTTGCCCGCGATGTCCGGCGCCGAACCGTGCGACGGCTCGTACAGGCCCTTGTTGTTCTTGTCGAGCGACGCCGACGGCAGCATGCCGATCGAGCCCGTCAGCATCGACGCTTCATCCGACAGGATGTCGCCGAACATGTTGCCGGTCACGATCACGTCGAACTGCTTCGGCGCCTTCGCGAGCTGCATCGCCGCGTTGTCGACGTACATGTGCGACAGCTCGACGTCAGCGTATTCCTTCGACACGTCGATCATGATGTCGCGCCAGAACTGCGACGTTTCGAGCACGTTCGACTTGTCGACCGACAGCAACTTCTTCGCGCGCTTTCGCGCGGCCTGGAACGCGACGTGCGCAATGCGGCGCACTTCCGGTTCCGAATAGCGCATCGTGTCGAAGCCTTCGCGCTCGCCGGCGAACGGGCCGTCGGGAGCAGCGCGCACGCCGCGCGGCTGGCCGAAGTAGATGTCGCCGTTGAGTTCGCGCACGATCAGGATGTCGAGGCCCGCGACCAGCTCGGGCTTCAGCGGCGACGCGTCGACGAGTTGCGGATAGCAGATCGCCGGACGGAAGTTCGCGAACAGCTCGAGATGCTTGCGCAGCCCGAGGATCGCCTGCTCGGGGCGCAACGCGCGCTCGAGCGAGTCGTACTTCCAGTCGCCGACCGCGCCGAACAGGATCGCGTCGGCTTCCCTCGCGAGTTTCAGCGTCGCGTCCGGCAGCGGATGGCCGCTCGCCTCGTAGCCCGCGCCGCCGACCGGCGCCTGTTCGAGTTCGAACTTCTCGTCGAGGGCGTTCAGCACCTTGACCGCTTCGTTGACGATTTCCGGACCGATGCCGTCGCCGGGCAGCACTGCAATCTTCATGCGTTATTCCTGACTGGGTAGGTATGAATGGCAGGTCGGCGAGCGCGCCTCATGCGCGCGCCCGCCCGGAGGCAATCTCAGCCGACCAGCTTGTTGTTGAGCCACGGCTGCTTCGCGAGCCGCTCGGCTTCGAACTGGCGGATCTTGTCCGCGTGACGCAGCGTCAGGCCGATGTCGTCGAAACCGTTCACCAGGCAGTACTTGCGGAACGCGGTGATGTCGAACGCATACTCGCGGCCGTCGCCCGTGCGCACGACCTGCGCGTCGAGGTCGATCGTCAGCTGATAGCCGTTGAACGCGTACGTCTCGTTGAACAGGTGATCAACCTGCTGCTCGGTCAGCACGATCGGCAGCAGCCCGTTCTTGTAGCAGTTGTTGAAGAAAATATCGGCGAAGCTCGGCGCGATGATCGCGCGGAAGCCGTACTGCTGCAGCGCCCACGGCGCGTGCTCGCGCGAGCTGCCGCAGCCGAAGTTCTTGCGTGCGAGCAGCACCGATGCGCCCTGGTAGCGCGGCTGGTTCAGCACGAAATCCGGGTTCAGCGGGCGCTTCGAGTTGTCCTGGCCCGGCTCGCCGTGATCGAGGTAACGCCATTCGTCGAACGCGTTCGGACCGAAGCCCGTGCGCTTGATCGACTTCAGGAACTGCTTCGGGATGATCGCGTCGGTGTCGACGTTCTCGCGATCGAGCGGCGCCACGACGCCGGTATGCACATTGAATTTTTCCATGATCCGTCTATCCGGTTGAGGGCCGGCATTCAGCCGGCGCACATCGACAAATTCTCGGCGGATGTCACTCCGCGGCGCGCTGCAGCGCGTTGCCGGCGGCATTGACGTCCTGGCCGAAGCCTCGGACGGTATTGCAGCCCGCAAGGCCAAAGCCCAGCCCCGCGAGCGCCAGCGCGGCAACCAGCCGCGCGATGAGCTTCGATGCCGTCACGCGTTACCCCAGCTTGCGAATGTCGACGAAATGGCCTTCGATCGCCGCCGCCGCCGCCATCGCGGGGCTCACCAGGTGCGTGCGGCCGCCCGCGCCTTGCCGACCTTCGAAATTGCGGTTCGACGTCGATGCGCAGCGCTCGCCCGGATCGAGCCGGTCGGCGTTCATCGCGAGGCACATCGAGCAGCCCGGCTCGCGCCATTCGAAGCCCGCATCCGTGAACACCTTGTCGAGGCCTTCGCGCTCGGCCTGCGCCTTCACGAGGCCCGAGCCCGGCACGACCATCGCGAGGCGCACGTTCGACGCGATGCGGCGATTCAGCTTCTTCACGACGTACGCGGCCGCGCGGATGTCCTCGATGCGCGCGTTCGTGCACGAACCGATGAAGATCTTGTCGACCTTGATCGACTCGATGGGCGTGTTCGGCTCGAGCGCCATGTAAGCCAGCGCGCGTTCCATCGCGTCGCGCTTGACCGGATCCTTCTCGCGCTCGGGATCGGGCACGCGACCGTCGATCGACGTGACCATTTCCGGCGACGTGCCCCACGTGACCTGCGGGACGATCTCGGCCGCGTTCAGCTCGACGACGCGGTCGAACTGCGCGCCTTCATCGGACTTGAATTCGCGCCAGTACTCGACGGCCTGATCCCATTCCGCGCCGGTCGGCACGAACGGACGGCCCTTCAGGTAGTCGATCGTCGTGTCGTCGACGGCGACCATGCCCGCGCGTGCGCCGGCTTCGATCGCCATGTTGCAGACGGTCATCCGGCCTTCCATCGTCAGCGCACGGATCGTCGAGCCGCCGAATTCGATCGCGTAGCCCGTGCCGCCGGCCGTGCCGATCTTGCCGATGATCGCGAGCACGATGTCCTTCGCGGTACACCCGCGCGGCAGGGCACCCTCGACCTTCACGAGCATGTTCTTGCTCTTTTTCTGCAGCAAGGTTTGCGTCGCGAGCACGTGCTCAACTTCCGACGTGCCGATGCCGTGCGCGAGCGCGCCGAATGCGCCGTGCGTCGACGTGTGCGAATCGCCGCAGACGATCGTCATGCCCGGCAGCGTCGCGCCCTGCTCCGGCCCGATGATGTGCACGATGCCCTGGCGTACGTCGTTCATCTTGAACTGCGTGATGCCGAAGGCGTCGCAGTTCGCGTCGAGCGTGTCGACCTGCAGCTTCGAGACCGGATCGGCAATGCCGTGGCTGCGATCCGTGGTCGGGACGTTGTGGTCCGACACGGCCAGGTTCGCGCTGATGCGCCACACCGGGCGGTGCGCGACGTTCAGCCCTTCGAACGCCTGCGGGCTCGTGACTTCGTGCAGCAGCTGACGGTCGATGTAGAGCAATGCCGTGCCGTCGTCCTCGGTGTGGACGACGTGGGTATTCCACAGTTTGTCGTAGAGAGTCTGTGCCATGGGTATGCGGGGTCGTTGTGACTACAAGCCTTGCGGATGCGGTCGATTATGCCACGCAGAACGCGCCACGGCGCAGGCCAGACGCGAAAAAACCCATTAAAAACAGTGATTTGGCTGGTAGTGCCAATACCTGTATCGGCATTACCAGCCACACGGCGGCATCGGACGCCGCGACGCCCCGCGCTCGCGATGTTCGCCTCGAGGCCGGTTCCGGCATACGATGGGACGACGTGCATTCGCACGTCCCAACGGTCCCGACCCGGAGCCCACGACGATGAAGCTCGGCATCACCCCATCGCTTGCCCGCCTGGACGACGAAGGCACGCTGTTCACGACGCTGTTTCGCCACGGCACGCTCGACGTCGAGCTGTACCGTCCGCGCGGTGAGGACCTGCAGACGCCGCATACGCGCGACGAGGTCTACGTGATCGCCGCCGGCACGTCCCGCTTCGTCGTCGACGGGCGCGAATGCAGCGTCGCGACGGGCGACGTGTTGTTCGTCCCCGCATTCGCGTCGCACCGTTTCGTCGGTTTCTCCGACGATTTCTCGACCTGGGTGTTCTTCTACGGCCCCGAAGGCGGCGAACGCGACGAGCGCGGTGCGTGACGCGCGGCAAGCACCGCGCTTCCCGCACGATCTCCTAGACTGTCTATTCGCAACGGGCGGCGCGGCCGCCCTCCCCGCCATCACGATGCGCGCATCGCCCGGCGCATCGCCCGGACAGGAGCACGGCATGCAATACGAACTTTATTACTGGCCAGAGATCCAGGGCCGCGGCGAATACGTGCGGCTCGCGCTCGAGGCGGCCGAGGCCGACTATGTCGACGTGGCGCGCGAATCGGGGCGCGGCATGGGCGTATCGGCAATGATGCGGCTGATGGACAGCACGAAGACCGAATGCGTGCCGTTCGCGCCGCCGTTCCTGAAGGCCGGCGATGTGCTCGTCGGACAGACCGCGAACATCCTGCTGTTTCTCGGCGCGCGGCTCGGGCTCGCGCCCGACGACGAAGCCGGACGGCTGTGGGTGCATCAACTCCAGCTGACCGTCGCCGATTTCGTCACCGAGATCCACGACACGCATCACCCGATCGGCAGCGGCCTGTACTACGAGGACCAGAAAGCCGAGGCCGCCGAGCGCGCGGCCGATTTCCTCGCGCACCGCCTGCCGAAGTTCCTCGGCTACTTCGATCGCGTGCTCGAGCAGAATCCGCACAAAGGTGGCTATATCGCCGGCGGCGCGCTCAGTTATGCGGACCTGTCGATCTTCCAGCTGATCGAAGGGCTGCGCTACGCGTTCCCGAAGGCGATGCAGCGCGCGGAGCGCAAGGTCGAGGGGCTCGTCGGCCTGCACGACCGCGTTGCACGGCATCCGCCCGTCGCGCGCTATCTGGCGTCCGCGCGCCGCATCCCGTTCAACGACATGGGGATCTTCCGGCACTATCCGGAGCTGGACCGGTAGCGCCGGACGCCACGTCAGTCGCCGTAGCGATAGCGGCTACGCATCGCGTCGAGCGGATTGCCGTCGGCGAGCGTCCCGCCGAGACTGCGGATCACCGCGCTCGCCGCGTTGATCGCGGTCTGCACCGCGCCCTCGATCCAGCCGCCCGTGAACGAGCAGCAGCAGCCGGCCAGGTAGATGCCTCGGTCCGACGACGGATCGGCGGCCGTCTGGAACTGATAGAACAGCGCCTGCGAGTGAATGTCCTCGCCCGGATAGTTCAACTTGAATGCCCCGAGCGCATAGCGGTCCGACAACCAGTCGTGGCTCGTGACGTTGCGCGCGTAATCGTCGTCGAGCGGACGCAAGTGTGCGGCGAACGCCGGCGAAACAATGCCGATCTCGGCCACGAGACGCTTGAACCGCTCGACCTTGTCGGTGAGCGACAGGATCTTGTGCGAATCGTCCTCCCACGTGTAGCTGATCAGCACGACGCCGTGCGCGTCGGGATCGTCGGGCGCGTAGTCGAGACAGTAGATGCCGCGCGCCAGCGTGTCCGTCTGAATGTTGTGCGGCAGCCCGTGCTTGAGCCAGAACTTGTCGCGGGTCAGCACGAACAGCTTCGACGAGCTGACCATGTGCGTCTCGTTGATCGCGCGAACGACGTCCGGTGCGAACAGGTTCGCGATGCCGGTGATGCCCATGCCGACCTGCATCGCCCGCGTCGTGGTCGCGACGATCACGCGGTCGAATATGTGCGTCGCGCCGTCGTCGAGCGTGAGCGCAAAGGTGTCGTCCGGCTGCTTCGCCACGTGCCGCACGGCCGCATGGACGATGCAATCGCGTACCCGCACGCCGTGCCCGCCATCGTCGAGCAGTCCCTGCGCGAGCGCGAAGATGCCGGCCGGGATAAGCCGCTGGTCGACTTCGAGCTCGTTGACCACGATCCGCAGGATTTCGAGGAACGATGCGCGATAGACCGGCTGGAAGCCGCCCGAGCCGATGCCGAGCGTGCCGAACAGGCGCAGGTCCTCGCCCTTGCGCCAGCGCACGCCGCCTGGCGGCGTCGCGCCCGTGAAGATCTTGACGATCGCCGAGTAGAACGACTCGTCGCCGAATCGGTCGATGTACTGCTGCCAGCCATGCCGCGCGTCGTCGTAGCGATGCGCGCGCAGCAGTGCTGTCAGTTCGGCCGGGGCGGGCAGCTGCGTGCCGTCGTCGAGCCGCACGCCGTCGCGAATGAACGCGCGCCAGCCGCGGTCGACGCGATCGAACAGCGCGGGAGGCGCATCGCCCGCGGGCCAGCGGTACGCACGGCCCTGATAGTGGATCTCGGTGTCGACGATGCCCGGATCGGGAAACGCGGATGCACTGTCGACGCCGAATCGCTCGAGATAGTGGTAGAGCGCGGCCTGCGACGGCGGGAAACGCATCGCGCCCATTTCGGCGAGCAGGTGCGGATGGTCCGGATTGATCGACTGCGACAGCAGGCGCCCGCCCACGCGCGCGCGGTTCGCCTCGAACACGACGACCTGCCGTGCACCCGCGCGCAGCAACTCGCAGGCGGCGACGAGACCGCCGACGCCCGCGCCGACGATCGCGATCCGCGCGTCGCGTGCGCACTGCGCCGGCAGCGTGCCGAGGTGCCCGCCGGTGCGCGACAGGAAGGCGCCGTAGTCGTACAGCGTGTCGATGTACGGCAACGTGTGCGTCAGGAATTCAGGAGCATTCATGTGGTCGGGAACGAAAAAGGACGTGCTGGACGCACGCGGTCAGACAGGCAGGTGGATGCTGCCGTGCGGCGCGTCGGCATTGACGAGATCGACACGCTTCACGCGGATGCGCAATGTGTCGTCGCATACCGCGAGTTCGTGCGTGTACCAGCCGGCGAACAGCGTCTGCTCGTCGCGTCGCGTTTCGACGTAGTGAAACGGCGTGCGCAGCACATAGGCGCCGCGCCCGTGGTCGGCCCGATCGACATGCGGCTGCTGGAGCAGATGATGACCGCGACTCGCCGGCTGCTGCGAGAACGTCCGGCGTCCGGCCAGCCGCTCGATGCGGATGCGCAGCAGCAGCCGGTCCTCGTCCATCAGCGCGCCGTGCAGCCCGGTGTCGGGCTGATCCGGCGACAGCGGCATCCAGTAACGCGCGTCGTCCGCGTAGAGCGCGAGCCATTCCTCATAGCGCCGCTCGTCGAGCAGGCGTGCCTCGCGATAGACGAACGCGACGAGCTCATCGTGCGGAAATGCGCACATCTGCGGCCTCCTGCGTCGATACGGGCGTGATGTACTGCAGCCATGCCCGGAACTGATTGCGGATCTGCTGCTCGCTGGTGCCATTCGTTTCCGACGTCGGCTGCGCGAATTCCTGGGGATCGAACAGCCGCCCGACATGCACCCAGTCGCGCGCCTGCGTGGCGAGGCCGCGCTGTGCGCGTTCGTACATTTCGAGATCGTCGTGCGCAACGATCGACGTCGGCGCGTTGATGAGGCGGTTGTAGGCGAGCGTGCGCTCGAACAGCGAATCGGGCGCGCCGACGAGACGAAACGACCACGACTCCACCAGCGTGCGGTCGACCGCCAGCGGCTTGAATACGCGCAGGATCTGGATCGGCCCTTTCACCATCGCATTCGGAAACAGCACCGTGTTGTGACGCACCTCGCCCAGAATCCGCGCGGCGCGCGCTTCGCCGTAGGCCGCGGTCATCTTCTCGTGATAGCCGGGAATCGGCGTGTAGCGCGCGTGAATCGAATCGGCGGTGCCGGTGTGACCATGTCCGTTGGGCCACACGCGCAACCCCATCTGCTCGAAGAACGCGTGCGGCTGGATGAACGGCTCCAGCAGCTCGACCGCCATCGGCTTCGCCTGCTGCGTGCCGTCACGCTCCCACACGCGCACGGCCGTGCCGGCCGACGACTCGTGCGCGACCATCGGATGACAGGTGTCGGTCTGATTCTCGACCAGCATCTTCCAGTTGCATTCGTGCACGTAGCGGAACACGCCGCCCGCGACTTCCACGCGCCCTTCCGGCGAACGATCGACGAGGTTGTCGAGCGACGACAGCGCGTTGCCGAAGTACGCATCGAAATCGACACCGGACTGACTGAGGCGGCAGAACACGAAACCGCGATGCTCATGGCTCGCGCCGACCGCCTGCATGCCCTTGCTCGCCTCGCACGATTCGAAGGCCGTGTTTTCGTAGCCGCGCCGCAGCGGAATCGCGTAGAGGCTGCCGTCGGTCCGGTACGACCATGCGTGGTACGGGCAGCGGAAGAATGTGCCCGCGTTGCCGCAGGCATCCGTCACGAGCTGCGTGCCCTTGTGCGAACAGCGGTTGTGCAGCACCCGCACCGAACCGTCGACGTGGCGCACCATCACGACCGGCTCGGCGCCGATCGTCGTCGTCACGTAGTCGCCCGTGGCCGGAATCTGGCTGACGTGGCCGACATAGACCCAGGTGTTCCAGAACAGATGGCGCATCTCCAGCTCGAAGATGCGCGGCGACAGATAAAGGTCCTTGTGCACCTCGGTATCGCGCACGAGCGAAGCCACCGCATCGGTGAACGATGGTGCCGTCATGCGCGCCCCCGACTGCGGACGCGATGCGGCCGCGCGTCCTCGCGACGCGCAATGTCGATTGCTTTTATTGTCATCTCTCAGGTTCTGGTTGGTATGCCGCTCGGAGGAGCGTGTGCCTGCCGCCGCGCGACGGGCGGCAGGCGTTGCGGGTAACGGTCAGCCCGTCACCGGCGTCTCATGCAGGCGCAGCCAGCCGATGCGGCCATCCGTGTCGCGCTCGAACACGACGGTCGAACGGCGCACGGTTCGCCGCCCTGCCGCGTCGGTCTGCGTCTCGCGATAGGCGATCGTCGCGCCACCCTGCCACGCGCTCACTTCGTGCAGTTCGTCGATCGCGATCCGCAGGCCGGGCCGCGCGCCGAAGCCGCGCGAGAACAGGATGTCGATATCCGCGTAGTCGAGCGCATGGCCGTGCAGCGAGATCATCGAGAAGTCCCGCGAAAACCGCGCGAGCAGCGGCGCGAGCCCGTCGCGCGCCGCGCTGCCGGACAACCATTGCTCGATGTCGACGTGTGCGTCGACCACTTCCTGGAAAAACGGGTTTGACGAATTCATCTCGAAACTCACGAACGTTGAGAAGCCGCACGCCCGGCGGGCGCACGGTGCGCGGCGAGGCGCGCGACGAACGGCAGCGGCAGCAGCGTCGCCAGGGTGGCCAGGCCGAAACATTGCCGGTACGGCAGCGGCCCGTCGTCTCCGTGCAGCGACAGCAGGAAGTTCAACGCGCTGCCCAGCACCGCGACGCCGAGGCAGAAGCTCAGTTGCCGGTTGATGTTCCAGAGCGCGCTCGCGTCGCCCATTCGCGCGGCGGGGACATCCAGAAACGCCGCGCTTTGCGACGTGCTCGTGCACATGCTGGCGCCGAGCCCCATCGCGACGAACGCGAGCACGCGCCCGGCCTCGAAACCGGCAAGCGGGGTCGCGAGCAACGCGATCCCAAGCGCGTCGATCGCGATCCCGCACATGAACAGCGGCTTCGGCCCCCACTTCGGGAAACAGCGGCGCGTCGTCGCGATCGCGACGAACGACGCGATCGCCCACGGCACCATCAGCGCGCCCGTGTGCGTCGCGCTGAGTCCGAGCGCGTTCTGCAGATACAGGGCGGCGACGAGGTTCACGCCGGTGAACACGCCCGGCACGCACAGGTAGACGATCAGCCCGATCCGCAGCAGCGGCTGCGCAACCAGGCGCATGTCGAGCAGCGGCGCAGCAGCCCGGCGCGCGTGCGCGGCATACGCACCGCCGGCGACGAGCGCGATCGCGAGCGCAACGAACACGTCGCGACCCGCGCCCGGCTGTCCCGCGAACGTCAGGCCGAGCAGCAGCGCAACGAGCGCCGCGGCGCTCAGCCCGAGGCCGCGCACGTCGAGCGCCGGCGGGCTGCCATCCGGTTCGTCGGCCGGCAGCCACGCGAACGCGAGCATGCTCGTGACCGCGGCGAGCGGCAGCATGCCGAAGAAGATGGCCCGCCACGACACGCGATCCACGACCACGCCGCCCAGCGCCGGCGACAGCGCCGGCACGAGCAGCGCGACCATCATCACGATCGACGTCAGGTGCGCCCGCCCATCGGGCGGATACGCGCGATAGGCCATCGTCTGCCCGACCGGGATCAGCAATCCGCCGCCGAGCCCCTGGATCAGCCGCCATGCCAGCAGCGCGCCGATCGACGCCGACAGGCCGACGCCGAGGCTGCCGAGCGCGAACAGCAGCAGCGACGCGATCAGCAGCCGGCGCTCGCCGAAGCGTCGCGCGAGCCACGTGCCGAGCGGGATCACGACCGTCAGCCCGAGCACGTATGTGTTGCCGATCCACGCCAGTTGCGCGATCGACGCGTGCAGCTCGCGCTGGATCGTCGGATAGGCGGCGTTGATGACGAACATGTTGGCGAGATCGATCGCGAACCCGAGCAGGTAGACGGCGGCGATTTTCGAGCGATCGGTCATGGCGGCGGAAAACGAACGAAACGCCGCAGTGTAAGGTTCGCCGCGCACGTCGATAAGCCCGGCCGGACGGCAAGACTGGTCGAAAAATTTTGACAATCAGGGCACCATGTCGGTTTTCCGTCTCGTATCCGACACGCCATGGTGAGTCTCGATCGTTTCGCCGTCTTCCGCGCCGTCGTGGAAGCAGGGTCGTTTACGGCCGCCGCCGCCCAGCTGAACCAGGCCCGGGCCGCGGTGAGCTTCAACATCAAGCAACTGGAGGCCGAACTCGGCGTCACCCTGCTCACGCGCACCACGCGGCGCGTCGAGCTGACCGACGCGGGCGAGCGCTTCCATGCGCGCTGCCTGCGCGTGCTGGAGGAAGCCGAAAGCGCGATCGAGGATGCGCGCAGCGAGCATGGCGGGATGCACGGCGTGCTGCGGGTGACGTCGACCGTCGAGTACGGAACGATGGTCGTCGCCCCCGCGCTGCACACGTTCATGCAGCGGCATCCCGCGCTGCGCGTGCGGCTCGAAACGCATGCATCGCAGGTCGACCTGGTGCGCGAGCGCGTCGACGTGGCGATCCGGCTCGGTCGCCTCGAACAGTTCCAGGATCTGCCGTACCGCGGCGCGTGCCTCGCGACGTACGAAGTGCGACCCGTTATCGCGCCGTCACTGCTCGCCGCGGCCGGCCTGTCGCACATCGAGTCGCCGGACACGCTCGCCCGGCTGCCGCAGCTCGGCCATACGCGGCTCGAGCGCATCGCCACGTGGCCGCTCGCCGATCGCGACGGCAACCCGCACGCGTTCCGGCCCGGCGCCAAGCCGCGCGTCGTGGTCGACAACGCGTCGGTCCTGCGCGTGCTCGCGCGGCAGGGCAGCGGTGTCGCACTGCTGCCCGAATGGCTCGTGCGCGACGATCTCGCGAGCGGCGCGCTGGTCGATGCGCTCCCCGGCTACCGGTTCCCGCCGCAGGCAGTCTATGCGCTGTACCCGTCAACCCCGCACGTACCGCAGAAAGTACGTGCATGGGTCGACTTCATGAAGGCATATCTCGCCTGAACGCGGCGTGAACGCGGCAGGAGCGCGGCGACTCACGCGCGCGCCGAATCGTCCCGCAGCAGCGCGTCGATCCGCCGGGCGATCGCGAGCAGACGGCGATCACCGCCCCATGGCCCTTCCAGCATCAGCCCGACCGGCAGCGCCGTTTGCGCGGAGCGTCCGGCCGGGATCGAGACGGACGGCACGCCGGCGAGCGTCGCCGGCGAAGTCTGGCGTACGACGCGCGCGAATAGCGCCGCATCCTGCGCAGCGGTCATCGCGGCCGTGTCGTCGAGCGACGGCGGCTCGCCCGGCACCGTGGGCATCGCGATGCAGTCGACCGGCGTACCGAACGCGTCGTCGTACCAGCACACGAGACGCTGACGGCACGCGATCGCGTCCGCATACGTCTGCGCATCGACCGGCGCGGACACGAACGAACGGAAGATCGCGCGCACGTCGTCGCTCGCGATCCGCTCGACGAACATGTCGAACGGGATGCCGAGCCGTTCCGTCGCGAAACGGCGCCAGTATCGGTTTGCCTCGTATCCCGCGAGCGGAAAGCCGCATGCTTCGCTGGCGTCGTGCAGCGGCATCGCCGGCAACGGCACGAGCGTCGCGCCGGCCGCCGCGAACGACGCGAGCGCACGCTCGATGCAAGTAGCGACGCCCGGATCGAGCTCGTCGAAATACGGTGCACCCGGCACGCCGATGCGCAACTGCGGCCATTCGGGTGCGGTCGCCGTGCTATCGTCGCGCGTCAGCACCGCGTCGAGCAGCAGCAGATCGTCGATGCCATGACCGATCGGCCCCACCGTGTCGCGCGTGGGCGACAGCGACAGCACGCCGTGCGCCGAATAGCGCTGCGCGGACGGCCGCAATCCGTAGACACCGCAGAATGCGGCCGGAATCCGCACCGAGCCGCCCGTGTCGGTACCGAGACCGAACGGGATACCGGCCGCGACGGCCGCCGCCGTGCCGCCGCTCGACCCGCCGGCGATATGCCGCGGATCATGCGGATTGCCGACTGCGCCGAAGTGCCGGTTGCCGCTCGTGATGCCGAACGCGAGCTCATGCATGTTCGCCTTGCCGAGCGGCACCGCGCCGGCGTCAAGCAGGCGCCGCACGGTCAGCGCGTCCGCGGCCGCCCGGTAGCCTCGCACCGCCGGGCTCGCGCCGAGCGTCGGCATCCCGGCGGTATCGAGGTTGTCCTTGATCACGAAAGGCACGCCGGCAAGCGGCAGCGCGGCGCCTTGAGCGACGCGCGCATCGACGTGCTCGGCCTTGCGGCGCGCGAGTTCGCCATCGACGTGCACCATCGCATTGAGCGGCGCGAGCGCCGCGAGACGCGCGAGCGCGTCGTCGGCGAGGTCGACAGCGCGGCGCTCGGCCGTGCGCACGGCATCGGCAAGCTCGTGCACGCAGGCGGCGGAAACGAATGAAGGGGAAGAAACGCGGTTCGGCTGTGTTGTCATGTTGTGTGCTGGACGCGGAATCGATCGGGAAACGCGCAACGTGCCGGAGGCCCTCTCCGACACGCAGCGCGAACGGGATGGTATCCCGGCCCGCGGCCGCACGCACACGATGCGCCGCGCGACTACTGCTCGCGCGTTTCCCCCGCGTCGCCGACCGGGCGCGTCAGCCACGGCCCGATCTCCATCTCCTCGTACCGCACGAGCCGGCTCTTGCGCGCGCGGCGATACGCCCACCAGATCGCGACGAACAGCGGGATCCATACGTAGATCGACAACACTTCCATCCAGTCGATGCGGGCAGCGAAGAACGCCTGGTAATCCTGCCCGAGCGAGATCACGATGCAGATCGCGATCGCGGACAGCGGCCCGAACGGGAACCACTTCGCGCGATACGGCAGTTGATCGAGCCGGTAGCCCTGCTTCAGAAAGCCCTTGCGGAACCGGTAGTGGCAGACCGCGATGCCGAGCCACGCGATGAAGCCGGTGATGCCGACCGTATTGAGCAGCCACAGATAGATGCGCTGGTTGTTGGTCAGCGACGTGAGGAAGCACAGCCCGCCCACCGCCATCGTCGCGTAAAGCGCATTGCGCGGCACACCGCCCGGCGACAGCGTCGCGAACATCGCGGGCGCACGGCCTTCCGCCGCGAGGTTGTACAGCATCCGCGTGGCCGCATACGTGCCGGAGTTGCCTGCCGACAGCACGGCCGTCAGAATCACGAGGTTCATCGCGCCCGCGGCGAGCGGAAAGCCCGCATGGCTGAACACGAGCGTGAACGGGCTCACGCCGATGTCGGTCACGTCGCTCTTCAGCAGGTTCGGGTCGGTGTACGGCACCAGCAGGCCGATCACGAAGATCGCGAGCACGTAGAACAGCATGATCCGCCAGAAGATCTGCTTCACCGCGCGCGGGATCGTCTTGCGCGGGTTTTCAGATTCGCCGGCCGTGATGCCGACCAGCTCGGTGCCGAGAAACGAGAAGCCCGCGATCAGCGCGACGCTCATCATCGCGTGCACGCCGCCGACGAACGGCGCATCACCGGTCCTGAAGTTGCGCCAGCCGACCGGTTGCCCGTTGCCGAGCAGGCCCGCCGCGATCAGCAACCCCGCCGCGATGAACGCGATCACGGTGACGACCTTGATCAGCGAGAACCAGTATTCGGATTCCCCGAAGCCGCGCACGGACAGCGTGTTCAGCAGGAAAATCAGCACCAGGAACCCCGCGCCCCACCAGATGCCCGGCACGGCTGGAAACCAGTAGCGCATCACGATCTGCCCGGCGACGAGTTCGATCGCGATCGTCACTGCCCAGCTGTACCAGTAGGTCCAGCCGAGCGCGACGCCGAAGCCTTCGTCGACGTACTTCTCGCCGTAGATCGCGAACGAGCCCGACACCGGCATCAGCGCCGCCATCTCGCCGAGCCCGGTGACGACGAAGTAGACCATCAGCCCGATCGCGACATACGCGGCGATCGCGCCGCCCGGCCCCGCCTGCGCGACCGACGCGCCCGACGCGACGAACAGCCCCGTGCCGATCGAGCCGCCGATCGCGATCATCGCGATGTGGCGGCTCTGCAGCCGGCGCTTCAGCACCGTCCCGGACGGCGCGGCCGTCTCCACTGCCGCTTGCAAAGCATCCATAGTGTTCACCCTGATTGGATTCGGGCCGCTCCAATTGATTCGGAATACCAATCGATCGACCCGGTTATTCGCGTCGAAAACCAGTCCTGCATACCGGGCCGCACGGCCGAGTCAGACGACGCTGCGCTTGATCGCCTGCAACTCGGCCGTCGTCACGATCTTCTCGATGCGGAACCGCTGACTCTCCAGCCACATGTTCGCGATCCGCCGGTATTCGTCGAGATCCTCGCATGCGAGCCGCACCAGAAAATCGAACGTGCCGCTGACGAGCCAGCAGTCGAGCACCGCCGGGTTGTTCCGCATCTCGTCCTCGAAAGGCGCCTGCGAACGCCCGTGGTCGGCCAGCACGATCTGCGCGATCACGACGATCGGCTTGGTCGCACGCGGCGCCTTGATCACCGCGCGATAGCCTTCGATCACGCCGAGCGCCTCGAGCCGCTCCACGCGGGCCTGGCATGGGCGCGGCGTGAGGTTCACGAGCTCCGACAGCTTCCGGTACGAAATCCGTCCGTCGGTGCGCAGGATGTCGAGGATCCGGAGGTCGATCTTGTCGAGCTGCATCTTCTTGTCGGTCATCGGCGTTCGCTCCGGTCGGGTCGTGGCTGGTGCGCGGAGCATCTCCTCCAGTTCCGCGCGGGGGCCACATTATCCGGCTGAAGCGGCCGCGCGCCAATCGGCTAGAAGCGCAGCGACAGACAGGTCAGGCCGCCGTCCATCTTGCGGAACTCGCTCGTGTCGATCACATGCAGCGGCAATCCGAGTGAGCCGATCGCGTCGTGCACGCGCGGATAGCCGGCCGGCGTGATCAGCGTGCCGTTCACGCGCAACGTGTTGCCCGCGTATTCATCGGCGGCCGAGATGGCGATCCGGCGGTAGTCGGCGAACGCCGGATGCTCGGCCAGCGCCTCGGTCACGAGCAGCGTGTCGTCGCCGAGCGCGTTGACCACCGATTTCAGATGCAGGCCGGCGCCGACCGGCACCGCGACGACCGCATAGCCGTAGCGCGACACCAGCGACTCGAACGCGGCGATGCCCTCGGCATCGGTGCGGCCCGTCAGGCCGATGTAGAAGCGCTTGCCGACCTGCATCACGTCGCCGCCGTCGAGGCGGCCCGCCTGCATCGGCAGCAGATCGCGATGCGCGCCGAGCGCGGCTTCGATGTGTGCCGTCTCGCCGCGCCGCGCGGGTGCTCCGGGGCGCGTGATCACCGCGAATTCGGGGGTGACGACGGCGACGTCCTCGACGAAGTGCGAATCGGGGAACGCGTCCAGCGGCGGCAGTTCGGTCAGTTCGACGCCGAGGCCGCGCAGCGCGTCGCAGTAAGCGTGGAACTGCGTGAGCGTCTTGTCGTAGTCGGGCGCGCCGAGCGCGGCGGTGGTGAGACCCGCGCCGCAGGACGGCGCGGGACGGCGAACGATCGCTTGCGTGAATTGCATCGACTCCTCCATGGTCACGCTGCCCCCGTGCGGCGCACGGGGCAGCTGCGTTGTGTCCGGACCATTATCGGAAGCCAAATTGCGCAATTCGCGTCGAATTCGGGCGTGCCCGCAGCCGATCGCGTCGAATTGCAGGCGGGACGCAGCGGATTCGGCAGACGGCTGGCGTGCGCGGCGCAAACGCGCCGTGCGCGGGTAGCGGAGCGACTGATGCGTCCGTTATGCAGCGACAGGCACGAACCCCATTTGCGCACGCCCCAGCGCCGTCAGATTGCCCTCGCCGCCTCGTCCGTCGAAATCGACCTCGAAATGGTCAGCCGGAAAATCGGGCGGGCTGTCGCCGCGCAGGAACGCCAGCCGCTGGCGCTGCAGGTACGCGTCATTCTTCGCGCAACCGGGCGCCGCCGCGATGTACATCACGTTGCTGTCGCCGCTGCCGCGATGCGCATCCTCGACGGCATGCACGACGTCGCCGTGCCAGAACACCGCATCGCCCGGCTCCATGTGCGGGATCGGCACCAGCGCGTCGAGCAGCAGCGCATGCCATTCGGGCAAGATCGACAGCGCGCGCCCCGGACGCGCCCCGCACAGGTCGTCGTCGGCGACGTCGTCCTGCAGCGCACGCAGCACGACGTACGCCATTGCGTTCGAGACCGGGATCAGCTGCAGCGTGCCGTCGCCGGGCCCTTGCGGCGTCAGCGCGGTCCAACCCTGGAACGTGCGGAACATCGAGCACACGGCCGGCGACGGAATTTCCTCGACGTCGGGGCGGAACGCGGCGTCGAACGGATCGTAATCGCGCCAGCGGCCGGCCAGCACGTGGCGATAGACCTGCCGGAAATTCGCGCCGAGCCAGCGTTCGACCGAACCGCCGTCGACGTGCGGCGATAGTCCGAGCGACGTCGAGCCCGGCGGCCGGCGGCGGATCCGGTCCGCGTAGGCCGGCACCTGGTCGGGATCGAAATGCCTGCGCGGGCCGTCTGCATGACGCCACAGGCGGTTCAGGAACACGCGTGCCTGCGTGAGGGCCGGCGACTGGCGCGCGGCCACCTGCGGCTTCGACCAGTAGACGCCGTAGATCTGCGGCTTGCCCGACGCGAGATTGCCGAAATAACGGTCCTCGGCACGCGCATGCAGCCGCTCGGCGAAGCGGTTCGCATCCAAATAGGTGCCGATCTCGTCGTTCCAGTCGCGCGCCTGCTGCGCGTCGAACACACCGCGGATCACCGCCGCGCCATGCGTACGGATCGCGGCGACCGCCTGCGGATCGACGGTGTCGTTCGCGATATCCGCGAATCGCAGCACCGGAATCACGTCGCGGCCTTGCGCGTGCGCGCGGCGGATCGCGTCGACCTGCCGAGCGATGTCACCCTCCAGTTCGCGGAACGTGGCCGCGTAACCGGGCAACTCGGCGCGCAGCGCCCTTTTTGCCGTGCGGATCGCGGCCGGCAGATCGTCAATCGTCAGGTGCATCGTCGTCTCCTCGCTGAATCGTGTGTCGTGGTGAGCATTCAGCGTACGGCCGACGCGTCGCCGTCATCGACACCATCCGGTCAACTATCGATACAATCCTGACAACCACTCGCTACTCGGGACGATGGCAGACCACGCACAGCTTGTTGCCGTCCGGGTCGCGGAAATACGCGCCGTAGTAGTCGGGGTGATAGTGCGGCCGCAGGCCCGGCGGCCCGTCGCAGGAGCCGCCCTGCTGCAACGCGAGCGCATGACAGCGGTCGACTTGCGCGCGCGTCGGAGCGGCGAACGCGATCGTATGGCCGTTGCCCGGTTCGGGCGCGAGGCCGTCGAGGGGCGGGCCGAAGAAGAACAGCGGCCGGTCGGTATCGGCCGGCATCCAGCCCGACCAGCCGTCCGGCTCGCTGAACTTCAGACGCAGCCCGAGTTCCGCGAACAGCGGCGCGTAGAAGTCGTACGCGCGCGCGGTATCGCTGACGCCTACGCAAACATGTGAAAACATGGCATCGCTCCCGTCGTGACGATCGATCACGATCATGCCACGGCGCGTTGCCTCGCTCGACCGGAGATCGCGATGAAGCCGCAATACGAGCATGTGACGTTCGCCACCGGCTGTTCGATCCGCGTGTATCACCGCCAGCTCGCGCGCATCCCGTTCGAATGGCATCGCCATCCGGAATACGAACTGACGCTGACGCTCAACAGCCGCGGCCAGCGCTTCATCGGCGATCACGTCGCGCGCTACGCGGACGACGATCTGGTGCTCGTGCCGCCGAACCTGCCGCACACGTGGTCGTCAAATGCGCGCATCGATCGTGATGCGCCCGAGGTCGCGCTCGTCGTCTGGTTCGACGGCGACTGGGTGCGACGACTCGCCGACTGCTGCCCCGAATACGCGCCACTGCGCTCGCTGCTGCGGCGCGCGGCGCCGGGCCTGCGCTTCGACACCAACACGGCCCGCGCGATGCGCGCACGGCTGCCGCAGTTGCTCGATCCCGCTCCGCGCGTACGACTCGCGGCCGCGCTCGACACGCTCGCCGATCTCGCGGAAGCAGGCGGCGAGCCGCTCGCCACCGCGCATGCGTACGGCCGGCCCCACGGCACGACACCGCGCGCCGACGCGGCCGCGCCCGAAGCCGAGCGCCTTGATCGCGTGCTCGATGCGATCGACCGGCGCTTCCACGAACCGCTGCGCATCGATGCGCTCGCCGCTGCCGCGCACATGTCCGAGCGCACGTTGCAGCGCCTGTTTGTCCGGCATCTCGGCGAAAGCGTCGGCCGCTACGTTCAACGGCTCAGGCTTGCGCACGCGTGCCGTCATCTCGTCGGTACCGATTGGCCGATCGCGACAGTGGCCGCGCGCTGCGGCATTCCGAATGCCGCGAACTTCAACCGCCAGTTCCTCGCCGCGCGCGGAATGACGCCGGGCGCGTACCGGCAGTTCTTCCTGCAGCACGGCCACGCGCCCGACGAAGATGCGCTGGCGCTCGACACGCGGCCGCCGTCGCTGGAGCGTCGCGCGAATCCGGCGCACAAATGAAAACACCCCGGGGGGATAAACCCACCGGGGTGTCGGGGCGTTGCGACTGCCCGGCGCTAGCGGCCTTGCGGCCGTTCGCGCCGCGCACGACTTAACGTGCGTTGAGCGGCTTCGCTTCGCGCGGCGTGTCGCCGATGAACAGCTGACGCGGACGGCCGATCTTCTGTTCCGGATCCGCGATCATTTCGTTCCACTGTGCGATCCAGCCGACCGTACGTGCCATCGCGAAGATACACGTGAACATCGACGTCGGGATGCCCAGCGCGCGCTGGACGATACCCGAGTAGAAGTCGACGTTCGGGTACAGCTTGCGCGACACGAAGTATTCGTCTTCCAGCGCGATCTTCTCGAGCTGCATCGCAAGCTTGAACAGCGGGTCGTCGTGCAGGCCGAGTTCGTTCAGCACTTCGTAGCACGTTTCGCGCATCAGCTTCGCACGCGGGTCGTAGTTCTTGTACACGCGGTGGCCGAAGCCCATCAGCTTCACGCCCGAATTCTTGTCCTTCACCTGCTTGATGAATTCGGGGATGTTGTCCGGCGAACCGATCTGCTCGAGCATGTTCAGCGCGGCTTCGTTCGCACCACCGTGCGCCGGGCCCCACAGACATGCGATACCGGCAGCGATACACGCGAACGGGTTCGCGCCCGACGAGCCGGCCAGGCGGACCGTCGACGTCGATGCGTTCTGCTCGTGATCGGCGTGCAGGATCAGGATACGGTCGAGCGCGCGGACGAGCACGTCGTTGACCTTGTACTCTTCGCACGGGTTCGAGAACATCATGTGCATGAAGTTCGCGCTGTACGACAGTTCGTTCTTCGGATAAACGAACGGCTGACCAATGCTGAACTTGTACGCCATCGCGACGAGCGTCGGCAGCTTCGCGATCATGCGGATCGCCGACACTTCGCGGTGACGCGGATCGTTGATGTCGAGCGAGTCGTGATAGAACGCCGACAGCGCGCCGACGGCCGCCACCAGCACCGCCATCGGGTGCGCGTCGCGGCGGAAGCCACGGAAGAAGAAGTGCATCTGCTCGTGCACCATCGTGTGCTTCGTGACGGTGTCGACGAATTCCTTCTTCTGCGCCGCGTTCGGCAGTTCGCCCTTCAGCAGCAGGTAGCAGGACTCGAGGAAGTCTGCGTTCTGCGCGAGGTTGTCGATCGGGTAGCCGCGGTACAGCAGTTCGCCCTTGTCGCCGTCGATGTACGTGATCGCCGAATTACAAGCTGCCGTCGACATGAAGCCCGGGTCGTACGTGAACTTACCGGTCTGGCCGTACAGCTTGCGGATGTCGATCACGTCCGGGCCCATCGTACCCTTGTAGATCGGCATTTCGACGCTCGGCGAGTTGTCGCTGAACGATAGCGTGGCTTTAACATCAGACGGAGTCATGGCACATCCTCAATCGAAATAAAGAAACGGGATTCGATAACGGGCGTAACGCGTTACACGTTGCGCAGCATCTCCAACAGCCGGTGAATGTCCGGGCTGTCTAGGTCGCCTTCTGGTTCCTTGCGCGCGAGGAGCAAGTCCATCAGGTCGTTGTCGCTCAGATCGAGCAGGCGCGACAACGCGCCTACGTCTGCATCGGTGAGGTCATGCTCGTATCTGCTGAAGAAACGCTCGAAGATGATGTCGTTTTCCAGCAGACCCCGCCGCGCGCGCCAGCGGAGGCGCGCGCGACGGTGCGGGTCGGATTGATGCGAATCGTCGCTCATCACAAACGTCAAACCGCGCGACGAACCATCAGTTCCTTGATCTTGCCGATCGCCTTCGTCGGGTTCAAGCCCTTCGGGCAAACGTCGACGC
>NZ_QTQA01000025.1:0-117694 GCF_003853825.1 Burkholderia sp. Bp9012
GTGTAAGGCATGCCGCCAGCGTTCAATCTGAGCCAGGATCAAACTCTTCAGTTTAAACCTGTTACTGTTTTCGGTTCGGTTAAGAACCGGTCGCTCACTCAAAGCTGACAGGAATATGAATTGCTTCATAAACCTGACTTACTTTAGTGTGAGACTCTTGATACTTTCGCCATCTGATCCGAAGATCAGCTCGCTTCCATCAAGCGCCCACACTTATCGGCTGTTAATTTTTAAAGAGCATTTCTGCGAGAAACCTGGAGTTTCTCAGCAGCGCTGCGTTTTCAGCAGCAGAGAAGCGAGATTATGAACCGTCTTTTTCAGTCAGTCAACAACTTTTTGAACTGCTTCGTTGCGACGACTGGGTTCAACTTCGTGTGCGCCGGGGCTCTACAACCGACCCTCCATCGCACCGCTTCCCTTCTTCCTCCGCGCCGCGTTTCCGTTAGCGCGAAAGAGGCGTGATTCTATGCACCCGCCCCGGTCTGCGCAACCCCTTTGTGAAAATATTTTGAAAAAGCCCCCGTGCGCTAACGCGCACGGGGGCTTGGGGGACCGAGCGCCGCCCACAATCTCGAGGAAGCCGGTGGTTCGTCGCTCTATATATAAGGCGATGTCACTTGCCGCCGACTGCGGCCTGCAGCCGCTCCATCGGCACTGCATCGGCCATGGCCGTGTAACCCGCGTCACTCGGATGAATGCCGTCGCCACTGTCATACCGGCGCTGCAGCACACTCGGGCGAGCCGGGTCGCGAAGCACCGCGTCGAAGTCCACCACGCCGTCGAACCCGCCGCCGCTCCGGATCCACCGGTTCACCTCGAGTCGGACCGCCTCGCGGCCAGCCGGCAACGCCGCAGGCGTGAGCGTCGCGCCAAAGACCTTCACGCCCTGGTGATGTGCTGCCTCGATCAATCGGCGATAGCCGTCGATCAACGAAGCGGCCGTGACCTGCGTATGCGGGTTGTCGCAATCGAGCCCCGCACGCGGCGGCATCGCCGCAAAGTTGATGTCGTTGATGCCGATCAGCACGATCGCCGCCTTCACCCCTGCACGCGAAAGCGCATCGCGCTCGAACCGTGACGCCAGCGACGTGCCGTAGCATGCCGAATCGCTCAGCAGCCGATTGCCGCTGATCCCGAGATTCACGACGCCGAGCGAATCCGAACCTGCCGCGGCCAGCCGGCGCGCCAGCGCATCCGGCCAACGACGGTTGCGGTTCAGGCTCGAGCGTAACCCGTCGGTGATCGAGTCCCCGATCGCGGCGACACTCGCCCGCGCGGCGCCCGCCTCGACGGCCAGTTCGGTCACCCACGCATACTGGGTAAAGCGCGTGCGGAATGCGCCAGCGCCCGGATCGTTCACATGATCGCCCGGCGCCGATACGTAATTGAGCTGGTTCGACACACGGTGCCACACCGTCATCCGCTGGTTTGCCCCCATCCGCAGACTGATCGCATACGGCTGCCCGGCCGTCACGTCGATCGCCACCGGGTCGCTTTCAATCTCCTGGCCCGGGGCGAGCGTCACCGACGTCTTGCCGCCGAAGCGGACGGAAGCGCCCGTCGCGTCGGCAAGCGCCGCGCCGTCACCGGCGCGCGCGAGACTGGCCGCCTCGACCAACAGCGGCGCGCGAGCGTAGGCGTTGCTGATACGAATCCGCGCGGCATGCCCGGAAACCGTCGGGTAGACGACCTGCCGAACGGTTCGCCCGGCCACGTCGGGCGCGCGGTAGAGCGGCGGCGGCGCAGTCAGGTCGGGAATCGGCTGCAACGCGGTCGCCCACGCGGCGACCCACCCGGCCGGTGCGGCCGAGACCGCGAGCGGCGACATGAAAACGGACGCGCCCAGCACGGTCGCGACGAAACTGCTTCGAAATGACATCGGTGAAATCCTCATCGGAAAGCAGGCATTGTGCCGCAGAAGCCACCCGTCTCACGCGCCACCGCCCTCCCGACCGGCGATCGCGCCCCTCGCCCCTCGCCCCACGTTTACCCGAGTCCCGCTGCAAATCCGCAAGAAATTTATTAACCGACCGGTCGGTTGGTTTATACTTCGCACACATTCAACCGGACGAGATCCTCCGCCATGTACACGCAATCCCTCGACATCCCCGGCAACGTCGCACCGCTCGACGCCGCAGCCGAGTCGCCCGAGCAGGCGCGGTTCGACGCGGTCATGGCCGCGGACGGCAAGATCGAGCCGCAGGACTGGATGCCCGATGCCTATCGCAAGACGCTGGTCCGCCAGATTTCGCAGCACGCGCACTCGGAAGTCGTCGGCATGCTGCCGGAAGGCAACTGGATCTCGCGCGCACCGAGCCTGAAGCGCAAGGCGATCCTGCTCGCGAAAGTCCAGGACGAAGCCGGTCACGGCCTCTATCTATATAGCGCGGCCGAAACGCTCGGCGTATCGCGCGATTCGCTGATCGACGCGCTGCACGCCGGCAAGGCGAAATACTCGAGCATCTTCAACTACCCGACGCCGACCTGGGCCGACGTCGGCGTGATCGGCTGGCTCGTCGACGGCGCCGCGATCATGAACCAGATCCCGCTGTGCCGCTGCACGTACGGCCCGTATGCGCGCGCGATGATCCGCGTGTGCAAGGAAGAGTCGTTCCACCAGCGCCAGGGCTTCGATGCACTGCTGTCGATGATGAAGGGGACCGACGCGCAGCGCGCGATGGTCCAGCAGGCGGTGAACCGCTGGTGGTGGCCGGTGCTGATGATGTTCGGCCCGAGCGACGCCGATTCGGTCCACAGCAACCAGTCCGCGAAATGGGGCATCAAGCGGATCTCGAACGACGACCTGCGGCAGAAGTTCGTCGACGCGACGGTCGATCAGGCGAAGGTGCTCGGCGTGACGCTGCCCGACCCTGACCTGAAATGGAACGAGGCGCGCGGCCACTACGACTACGGCGCGATCGACTGGGATGAATTCTGGCGCGTCGTCAACGGCGACGGCCCGTGCAACAAGGAACGCCTCGCGACGCGCGTGAAGGCGCACGACGACGGTGCGTGGGTGCGCGAAGCCGCGCTCGTGCACGAAGCAAAGCGCCGCGCCCGCGCCAAGCAGCAAGCCGCCTGAGCGGCAACCATCGAATACAGGATTCAGGAGAGAGTGATGAACAAGGAATGGCCGATCTGGGAAGTGTTCGTGCGCAGCAAGCAGGGCCTCGACCACAAGCATTGCGGCAGCCTGCACGCGGCCGACGCGTCGATGGCGCTGCGCATGGCGCGCGACGTCTACACGCGCCGCCAGGAAGGCGTGAGCATCTGGGTGGTGCCGTCGTCGGCGATCACCGCGTCGGATCCGGCCGAGAAGGCCGAGTTGTTCGAACCGGCGGGCGACAAGATCTACCGTCACCCGACGTTCTACACGCTGCCCGACGAAGTCAACCACATGTAACGCCCGCGCCATGACGATCACGCCCGAACACCTCTCCTACGTGCTGCGCCTCGCGGACAACGCGCTGATCCTCGGTCAGCGCAACGCCGAATGGTGCGGCCACGGCCCGATCCTCGAGGAAGACATCGCGCTCACCAACATGAGCCTCGACCTCATCGGCCAGGCCCGCATGCTGTATACGCACGCAGCCGATCTCGACCGCCAACTGAACGGCGCGGCGAAGACGGAAGACGACTACGCGTACTTCCGTACCGAGCGCGAGTTCGCGAACTTCACGCTCGCCGAGCTGCCGCACTACGGCCCGATCGCCGGCACGGCGCACGCCGACAAAGACTATGCGGTGACCGTCGTGCGCAATTTCCTCTACGCGACGCTGATGCTGCACGTGTGGACGGCGCTCGAAACGTCGACGGACGCGCAACTCGCCGCGATCGCCGCGAAATCGGTGAAGGAAACCCGCTATCACGTGCAGCATGCCCGCGAATGGCTGCTGCGCCTCGGCGATGGCACCGACGAGTCGCATCGCCGCGCGCAGGCCGCGCTCGACTACCTGATTCCGTACACGCGCGAATTCTTCGCCGCCGACGCGGTCGACGACGCGATCGCCGCATCCGGCATCGGCCCGGCAGCGGCCACGCTCGAAGCCGCATGGCGCGCGGACGTGGACGATGCGCTCGCGGAAGCGACGCTCACCCTGCCCGCGCCCGTGCAGCATGTGACGACCGGCAAGCAGGGCGAGCACTCGGAGCACATGGGCTACCTGCTCGCGGAAATGCAGAGCCTCGCGCGCCAGCACCCCGGCGCGACCTGGTAACCGGCCGACCCAACGGAGCCCGACGATGTCCGTCCAGACTGCCGCCCCCGCCGACGCCGCACCCGCCGCGCACAGCAACGATCCGTTGCTCGCGCGCGCGTGGGACGTGCTCGAAGCCGTGCCCGATCCCGAGATTCCAGTCGTGTCGATCCGCGAGCTCGGCATCCTGCGCGACGTCCGTCGCGCAGACGACGGCCTGCTCGAAGTCGTGATCACGCCGACCTACTCCGGCTGTCCGGCGATGTCGCAGATCGCCGAGGACATCGCCGCGGCGATGCACGCCGCCGACCTGCCGCCGCACCGGATCGAGACGGTGCTCGCGCCCGCATGGACGACCGACTGGATCACGCAGGAAGCGCGCGACAAGCTGCGCGCGTACGGCATCGCGCCGCCCGTCGGCCAGTGCGCCGGCGCCGCGCCGCGGGAAAACGTCGTGCGTTTCGTGCCGCGCCCCGTCGCGGCGCCCGTCTGCCCGCGCTGCGGTTCCGCCCGCACCGAGCGTCTCGCGCAATTCGCGTCCACGGCCTGCAAGGCGTTGTATCGCTGTGTCGACTGCCGCGAACCCTTCGACTACTTCAAACCTTATTGATCATGGCGACCCCGCAATTTCACCCGCTGCGTATCCGCGATGTGCGCCCCGAGACCGCCGACGCCGTTACCGTCTCCTTCGACGTGCCGCCCGAATTGCGCGACGCGTACCGCTTCACGCAGGGCCAGTTCGTCACGCTGAAGACTCACATCGACGGCGAGGAAACGCGCCGCTCGTACTCGATCTGCGTCGGTACGACCGACTACGACCGTGACGGCGAGCTGCGCATCGGCATCAAGCGCGTGCGCGGCGGCCGGTTTTCGAACTTCGCGTTCGATACGCTGAAGCCCGGCCACACCATCGACGTGATGACACCGGACGGTCGCTTCTTCACGCACCTGAACGCCGACCACGGCAAACAGTACGTCGCGTTCTCCGGCGGATCGGGCATCACGCCGGTGCTCGCGATCGTGAAGACGACGCTCGAGCTCGAGCCGCGCAGCACGTTCACGCTGATCTACGGCAACCGCAGCGTCGACGCGATCATGTTCGCCGAGGAGCTCGAGGACCTGAAGAACCGCTACATGAACCGCTTCGTCCTGTACCACGTGCTGTCGGACGACCAGCAGGACGTCGAGCTGTTCAACGGCGTGCTCGACCAGGCGAAATGCGCGGAATTCCTTGCCACGCTGACGCCGGCCGATGCGATCGACGAAGCGTTCATCTGCGGCCCGGCGCCGATGATGGACGCGGCCGAAGCCGCGCTGAAGGCAGCCGGCGTGCCGCCGGCGAAGGTACATGTCGAACGCTTCGGCACGCCGCTGCCGCAAGCCGGCGCGCCCGTCGTCGAGATCACCGACCAGACGCCGGCCGCCGATCTCGAAATCGTGCTCGACGGCAAGAAGCGCAAGCTGCGCCTGCCGTACGAGGGCGTGAGCCTGCTCGACGTCGGCCTGCGCGCGGGCCTCGCGCTGCCCTATGCGTGCAAGGGCGGCGTGTGCTGCACGTGCCGCGCGAAGGTGGTCGAAGGCGAAGTCCGGATGGAGAAGAACTACACGCTCGAGGAACACGAAGTGAAGGACGGCTTCGTGCTCACGTGCCAGTGCCATCCGATCAGCGACAAGGTCGTCGTGAGCTTCGACGAGCGTTGAGCGGTGTCGCACCGGCGGGGCGCGCCGGTTTCTCGTCGTCACACATCTCGCTTACACTAGGGGCCGCCGGCCGGCTGGACGTCGCAACGTCCGCCCGGCCGGCGGTTTTCTTTTGTTGATGACAGGCCGATGAGTACCATTCACGTGATTCAGGGCGGCACCGCCGCCGCGTCGCTGCGCGAGGCGCTCGCGCAAGCCGGACGCGACGAGCGCGTCGTCGGATTGCTCGACGATCTCGCGGTCGGGCCGCTGAAGGGCGCCGACGAGACGCCCGACACGCGCGCCGCCTTCTGGCAGCGCGTGCTCGGCGACCAGATTCCCGACTGGAATGCGGAGATCGAAGGTGAATTCACCCGCCTCGACCAGCTCGCGATGGATACGGACCAGGTAGTCGTCTGGCACGCACCGAGCGTCGGCGACAAGCTGCTGTTGCGCCGCGTCGCCTATCACCTGCGCAACGCGCCGCAGCGGCTGAACGAGGTGCGGTTGTCGGCCGCGGACCTCGACGCCCCGCAGCGCGCGGCGCTGACCCGCACCGACCAGGCCTGCTCGACCGGGATGTTCTCGCCCGCGGCACTCGCTCGCAAACGGCCGGTGGCCGCGCCGATCTCGGTACTGCGCATCGGTCGCCTCGCGCTCGAATGGCAAGAGGCGAAGCACCTGAATGCCGAGCTGCGCTACTGGGTCAGCAACACGATCGAGAGCGGCCATTACGCGGACCTCGACGCGCTGATCGTCGCGCACGCGGAACCCGGCTGGCTGCCCGCGCGACGCGTCGTCGGCGACATCATGGCCAACGCCGACCGCGGCGGGCTGTTCGTCAGCGATTCGATCGCCTGGTGGCGCTGCCGCGAACTCGCGGCTGCCGGCCGGCTCGAGCTGCAGGACGACGCGCCGGCCGCCCTTTCTTCCACGCAGGTGCGCGCAGCAGCCGCGCCTCGCTAACGCTACAACTTTCGCATTCGACCATGGCCCGTACCCGAGCGCCCGACCACGAATCCCAGCGCGAGCAGATCCTCGATCTCGCCGCCGAGAAATTCGCGCAGACGAGCTATCCGAGCACGTCGATGTCCGATCTCGCGACCGCGAGCGGCACGTCGAAGGCACGTCTCTATCACTATTACGAGAGCAAGGAAGCGATCCTGTTCGACCTGCTCGACCGCTACACGAAGCGGTTGATGCTGATCATCGCCGAGGTGGAAGGCGCGAGTCAGCGGCGCGGCCTCAGCGAGCGCGACGCGTTCGCCGAGCTGGTGCGCGCGTTCCTCGCCGAGTACGAGACATCGCACAGCCGCCATGTCGCGCTGCTCAACGACGTGAAGTATCTCGAGGACGCGCAGCGCGAAATCGTGCTCGACCGCCAGCGCGACATCGTCGCGGCATTCGCGCGCCAGCTCGCGCGCGCCTACCCGGACCGGATCTCGAAGGAAAACCAGACGTCGGTCACGATGATGGTGTTCGGGATGATCAACTGGACGTTCACGTGGCTCAAGCCGGGTGGCCGCCTCGGCTACCGCGACTTCGCCGAACAGGTGATCGACCTGATGGAACGCGGGCTGTCGCCCGGTGCGTGATTGCCGCGCAGCAGCATGCGTTGCGCGGCGGGCACACTGCGACAGGCCGCCGCAAATTTCATATGATGAATTTTAAATCCGTTAAAAATCAAATAGATATAGAATGAACTAAGCGGATTTAGAATTCCCCCTCAGCACAAATAACGTCAAATACGGGTTTTCCCCAACCCCGCTCAGGTAAAATGCGCTGCATTGCACAAGTTGCTCGTGCAGCTACACACTGAGGAACCCACGATGAACACGCAACTCAACCGCCGTGCCGATGCAGTCGGCCACGCCGGTACTGCGCCGGTTCTCGTCAGGGAACTGGCTTCCAAAGACCGTGAGCAAATGCTCACCCACTTTCTCTCGCTCAACGAAGAGGACCGCCTGCTGCGCTTCGGCCAGATGGTGCCCGACCACGTGATCGAGAACTATGTCCGTACGATCGACTTCGGTCGCGACACGGTGTTCGGCGTGTTCGACCATGCGCTCGAGCTGATCGGCGTCGGCCACCTGGCGTATCTGCCCGCCGAAGGCGACAAGCGTACGGCCGAATTCGGCGTGTCGGTGCTCGAAAGCGCCCGCGGCTGCGGCGTCGGCTCGAAACTGTTCGAGCGCGCTGCGATCCGCAGCCGCAACACCCGCGTGACGATGCTGTACATGCATTGCCTGTCGCGCAACGCGACGATGATGCACATCGCGAAGAAGTCCGGGATGCGCATCGAGTACGCATACGGCGAGGCCGATGCGTACCTGTCGCTGCCACCGGCCGACCACTCGACGATCCTCGCCGAGATGCTGCAGGAGCAGGCCGCGGTATTCGACTACGCGCTCAAGCGCCAGGCGCATCGCACGTCGAAGTTCATCGAATCGCTGATGCCCGCCGCGCTGACGGCATGACATCGGCCGACCGGGCTGCCTTGCGGGGCGCCCGGCTCATCCTTCTTTCTCCCCTTTTCGCACCGCGCTCTAGCGCACCGACCGGATCGGCAACGCCGTCGTCTCCTTGAAGCACTCGAGCGAGAAGCTCGTCTTCACGTCGATCACCGACGGATGGTGCAGCAAATGCTCCTGCACGAAGCGGGAGAAGTGCGCCATGTCCTCGACCTGCACCCGCAGCAGGTAATCCATGTCGCCCGTCATCGCGTGGCACGCCACCACTTCCGGCCAGGTCTGCACGGCCGCGCGGAACAGTTCCGCGTGGGTCGCGCCCGCGCGCGCCGACGTCTCGTCGGCACGGACCGGCGCCAGGCCGCCGCGCTTCTCGAGCCGCACGCTCACGTATGCGAGCAGGTCGAGCCCCAGCTTCTGCGGATCGAGCAACGCGACGTAGCCGGTGATCACACCGATCTCCTCGAGCCGCCGGATCCGTCGCAGGCACGGGCTCGGCGACAGGTTCACGCGCTCGGCGATCTCCTGGTTCGACAAGCGGCCGTTCTCCTGAAGAATCGCGAGAATCCGCCGGTCGATGGCATCCAATTCGGCTTGCGCCATTTTCTGCCCTCCAATGATGGTTCAGAGACTGGAAATTGCGCCATCGTAGGCATGGACGATTAAGTTCGCAAGTTTACGCTCGCGGCCGCCCGCTACACTTTGTCGCACGTACCGATTCGTTGCGCACGCCGACGCGTGCGCCGCGTTCGACATCGAACCGGGCCGCGCGCGCACGTCGCGCCGGCCGATCGCCCCGCACAGGAGACACGACATGCAGATCCCCCAATGGGACAACCCCGTCGGCACCGACGGCTTCGAATTCATCGAATACACCGCTCCGGATCCGAAAGCGCTCGGACAACTGTTCGAACGGATGGGTTTCACCGCGATCGCGCGCCATCGCCACAAGGACGTGACGGTCTACCGCCAGGGCGACATCAACTTCATCATCAACGCCGAACCCGATTCGTTCGCGCAACGCTTCGCACGCCTGCACGGCCCGTCGATCTGCGCGATCGCGTTCCGCGTGCAGGACGCCGCGAAGGCGTACAAGCACGCGCTCGAACTCGGCGCGTGGGGCTTCGACAACAAGACGGGCCCGATGGAGCTGAACATCCCGGCGATCAAGGGCATCGGCGATTCGCTGATCTACTTCGTCGACCGCTGGCGCGGCAAGAACGGCGCGCAGCCGGGCGCGATCGGTGACATCAGCATCTACGACGTCGACTTCGAGCCGATCGCCGGCGCGAACCCGAACCCCGTCGGCCACGGCCTCACCTACATCGACCACCTGACGCACAACGTGCATCGCGGCCGCATGCAGGAATGGGCCGAGTTCTACGAGCGCCTGTTCAACTTCCGCGAAGTGCGGTACTTCGACATCGAAGGCAAGGTGACCGGCGTGAAGTCGAAGGCGATGACGTCGCCGTGCGGCAAGATCCGGATCCCGATCAACGAGGAAGGCTCGGACACGGCCGGTCAGATTCAGGAATACCTCGACGCGTACCACGGCGAAGGCATCCAGCACATCGCGCTCGGCACGAACGACATCTACGGCGCGGTCGACGGCCTGCGCGGCAAGGGCGTGAAGTTGCTCGACACGATCGACACGTATTACGAGCTGGTCGACCGCCGCGTGCCGAACCACGGCGAATCGCTGGACGAACTGAAGAAGCGCAAGATCCTGATCGACGGTGCCCGCGACGACCTGCTGCTGCAGATCTTCACCGAGAACCAGATCGGCCCGATCTTCTTCGAGATCATCCAGCGCAAGGGCAATCAGGGCTTCGGCGAAGGCAACTTCAAGGCGCTGTTCGAATCGATCGAACTCGACCAGATCCGCCGCGGCGTGGTCCAGGACAAGGCCTGACGCAGCCGGGCGCCGAGCGAGCCTCGGCGGCACATGAAAAAAGGGCGGGAATCCTGCGATTCCCGCCCTTTCGTCTTTTGCGTGGTTTCGGCGCGGCCCGGCGCCGCGCGAACAGATCAACGCACGTTCGCCTTCGACACGACGCGCGCGGCTGCCGGCTGCGCGTCGGCAGCCTGCGCCGGCGCGATCTGACGCATCTGCGCGCCGGCTGCCGCCAGTGCGCTCGCGCCTTGCGCGTACACCGGGCCGGTCATCGCGAAAAACGCGGCGGACACGATCAGGAAACTCTGGATATGACGTGTGTTCATTGCACCTCCTTTAAAACTGCCGGCGCCTCCCCGGTTGCGTCGAAACGGGCCGACGCGGCCGGGCACCTCCGGCAGGCCGACAAGATTAACGGCATTTGTACGAAGATGGGACCGGCTTTACATGCTTTTACATGATGTAACGCATTGCGGCGCGCCGTTTCGTCGATGCGCCGAGGCCAACCGGCCGGTGAGCGACGGGTTTATCCCAGTGCTACCATCGCTTAAAACCGGCCAATATGCCGGCCACTGCCGAGACGTTCACAAGACGTCGACGCAATTGAAGCTTTGGTGATCCCAAACTGGGTGGAGGAGACAGTTAATGAATGCCCCGCTAGACGCAGGCCAACGCGCGTCGCTTGAAGCCGCGCTGAAGTCCGTCACGCTTGACGACAAATACACGCTCGAACGCGGCCGCGCGTACATGAGCGGCATTCAGGCGCTCGTGCGCCTGCCGATGCTCCAGCAGGAACGCGACCGCGCCGCCGGCCTCAACACGGCCGGCTTCATCTCCGGTTATCGCGGCTCGCCGCTCGGCGGCCTCGATCTCTCGCTCTGGAAGGCCAAGCAGCACCTCGCGGCCCACCAGATCGTCTTTCAGCCCGGTCTCAACGAAGATCTCGCCGCCACCGCCGTGTGGGGCTCGCAGCAGGTGAACCTGTATCCGGGTGCGAAGCACGACGGCGTGTTCGGCATGTGGTACGGCAAGGGCCCGGGCGTCGACCGCACCGGCGACGTCTTCAAGCACGCGAACTCGGCCGGCTCGTCGCAGCACGGCGGCGTGCTGGTGCTGGCCGGCGACGACCACGCGGCGAAATCGTCGACGCTCGCTCACCAGTCCGAACACATCTTCAAGGCCTGCGGGCTGCCGGTGCTGTTTCCGTCCAATGTGCAGGAATATCTCGACTTCGGCCTGCACGGCTGGGCGATGAGCCGCTACTCGGGCCTGTGGGTCGCGCTCAAGTGCGTGACGGACGTGGTCGAATCGTCGGCATCGGTCGACATCGACCCGCATCGCACCGAGATCGTGCTGCCGACCGACTTCATCCTGCCGGAAGGCGGCCTGAACATCCGCTGGCCGGACCCGCCGCTCGTCCAGGAAGCGCGGCTGCTCGACTACAAGTGGTACGCGGCGCTCGCGTACGTGCGCGCGAACAAGCTCGACCGGATCGAAATCGACTCGCCGAATGCGCGCTTCGGGATCATGACGGGCGGCAAGGCGTACCTCGACGTGCGCCAGGCGCTGACGGACCTCGGCCTCGACGACGAAACCTGCGCGCGGATCGGCATCCGCCTGTACAAGGTCGGCTGCGTGTGGCCGCTCGAGGCCCAGGGCGCGCAGGCGTTCGCGCGCGGCCTCGACGAAATCCTCGTCGTCGAGGAAAAGCGCCAGATCCTCGAATACGCGATCAAGGAAGAACTGTACAACTGGCCCGATGCGCAGCGCCCGCGCGTGTTCGGCAAGTTCGACGAGAAGGACGGCGCCGGCGGGGAATGGTCGGTACCGATGGGCAACTGGCTGCTGCCCGCGCACTACGAACTGTCGCCCGCGATCATCGCGAAGGCGATCGCGACGCGCCTCGAGAAGTTCGAGCTGCCGTCCGACGTGCGCGCGCGCATCGCCGCGCGGCTCGCGGTGATCAACGCGAAGGAAATGGCGCTCGCGAAGCCGCACGTGCAGACCGAGCGCAAGCCGTGGTTCTGCTCGGGCTGCCCGCACAACACGTCGACCAACGTGCCGGAAGGCTCGCGCGCGATCGCCGGGATCGGCTGCCACTACATGACGGTCTGGATGGACCGCAACACGAGCACCTTCAGCCAGATGGGCGGCGAAGGCGTGCCGTGGATCGGCCAGGCGCCGTTCACGGACGAGAAGCACGTATTCGCGAACCTCGGCGACGGCACCTATTTCCACTCGGGCCTGCTCGCGGTGCGCGCGGCGATCTCGTCGAAGGCGAACATCACCTACAAGATCCTCTACAACGACGCGGTCGCGATGACGGGCGGCCAGCCGGTCGACGGCGTGCTGACGGTGCCGCAGATCACGCACCAGCTCGCATCCGAGGGCGCGAAGAAGATCGTGATCGTCACCGATGAACCGGAGAAGTACGACAGCCAGAAGGCGCTCCTAGCACCAGGCGTGACGATCCATCACCGCGACCAGCTCGACGACGTGCAGCGCGAGCTGCGCGAGATCGAAGGCACGACGATCCTGATCTACGACCAGACCTGCGCGACCGAGAAGCGCCGCCGACGCAAGCGCGGCACGTATCCGGATCCGGCGAAGCGCGTCGTGATCAACGACGCGGTGTGCGAAGGCTGCGGCGACTGCTCGGTGCAGTCGAACTGCCTGTCGGTCGAGCCGCTTGAAACCGAATTCGGCACGAAGCGCCAGATCAACCAGTCGAGCTGCAACAAGGACTTCTCGTGCGTGAAGGGCTTCTGCCCGAGCTTCGTCACGGTCGAAGGCGGCCAGTTGAAGAAGCCCAAGGCCGTGTCGGTGGACGGCGGTGCGCTGCCGCCGATCCCGGAGCCGACGCTGCCGGCGATCGACCGTGCCTACGGCGTGCTCGTCACGGGTGTGGGCGGCACGGGCGTCGTCACGATCGGCGCGCTGCTCGGGATGGCCGCGCACCTGGAGAACAAGGGCGTGACCGTGCTCGACGTCACGGGCCTCGCGCAGAAGGGCGGCGCCGTGATGAGCCACGTGCAGATCTCGCACGCGCCGACCGACATCCACGCGACGCGGATCGCGATGGGCGAAGCCGACCTCGTGATCGGCTGCGACGCGATCGTCACGGCTGGCGACGAATGCACGTCGCGCATGCGCCATGACGCGACGCGCGTGGTCGTCAACAGTGCGCAGACGCCGACCGCCGAGTTCATCAAGAATCCGAACTGGGCGTTCCCGGGCCTGTCCGCGGAAAACGACATCCGCGCGGCGGCGGGTGAAGCCGTCGACTTCATCGACGCGAACCGCTTCGCGGTCGCGCTGCTCGGCGACGCGATCTACACGAACCCGTTCGTGCTCGGCTACGCGTGGCAGAAAGGCTGGCTGCCGCTCACGCTTGCGTCGCTCGTCCGAGCGATCGAGCTGAATGCGGTATCGGTCGAGAAGAACCGTGCAGCATTCGACTGGGGCCGCCGCGCCGCCCACGACCTCGCGAGCGTGAAGCAGGCCGCGGCCGGCGACGCACGCCCGGCGCAAGGCGCCACGGTGATCGCGTTGCACACGAAGAAGGCGGTCGACGCCCTGATCGCGAAGCGCGTGGAATTCCTCACCGCGTACCAGAACGCCGCATACGCAGCACGCTATGCAGCCTTCGTCGACAAGGTGCGGGCAGCCGAGCGTGCGCTGGCAGACGGCGACACGATGCAGGAGCAACTGACCGAAGCGGTCGCGCGCAACCTGTTCAAGCTGATGGCGTACAAGGATGAATACGAAGTCGCGCGGCTGCAGTCCGATCCGGCGTTCCTCGCGCGCCTGTCGTCGCAGTTCGAAGGCGACTGGAAACTGAAGTTCCATCTCGCGCCGCCGCTGTTCGCGAAGACGGACGCTCACGGCCATCTCGTGAAGAAGGCGTACGGCCCGTGGATGCTGTCGGCGTTCCGGTTGCTCGCGAAGGCAAAGTTCCTGCGCGGCACGGGCCTCGACCCGTTCGGCCGCACCGAGGAGCGCCGCACCGAGCGCGCACTGATCGGCGAGTACGAAGCGCTGATCGACGAAGTGCTGGCCAGGCTGAACGCGGCCAACCACCCGCTCGCGCTCGAGCTGGCGGCACTGCCGGACGGCATTCGCGGCTACGGCCACGTGAAGGAGAACAACCTGCGCGCGGTACGCCAGAAGTGGAACACGTTGCTCGCGAAGTGGCGTTCGCCGTCGGGCGGGCAGTCGCGCCAGCAGGTCGCGTAACGGCGCGAGGCGGACGTTCGCGGTCGGGACGTCCGCCTCCGCGCGGTGGGCGGTTCACAAAAAAAACGCCACGGAACGCAGGTTCCGTGGCGTTTTTCATTGCGCCGCGCGCGATGCACGGCACACGCGGGCGCGAACTTACTTCGTGTTCGCGTTCGCGGCGGCCACTGCCGTCATGTTGATGATCCGGCGCACGGTCGCGGCCGGCGTCAGGATGTGGACCGGCTTCGCCGCGCCGAGCAGGAGCGGGCCGACCGTCACGCCTTCGCCGCCGACCATCTTCAGCAGGTTGTACGCGATGTTCGCCGCTTCGACGTTCGGCATGATCAGCAGGTTCGCTTCGCCCGACAGCGTCGTGCCCGGGAATGCGGCCTTGCGGACCGCTTCCGACAGCGCCGCGTCGCCGTGCATTTCGCCGTCGACCTCGAGGTTCGGCGCACGCTCGCTGATCAGCTTGCGGGCTTCGGCCATGCGGCGCGACGACGCCGACGGCGCGCTGCCGAAGTTCGAGTTCGACAGCAGCGCGGCCTTCGGCACGATGCCGAAGCGCTCGATCTCGGCGGCTGCCTGGATCGTCATGTCGGCGAGCTGTTCGGCGCTCGGCAGTTCGTTCACGTACGTGTCGCACAGGAACAGGTTGCGGCCCGGCAGCATCAGCAGGTTCATCGCCGCGAAGTGCTCGGCGCCCTTCGCGCGGCCCAGCACCTGCTCGATGAACTTCAGGTGCGTGTGGTACGTGTCGATCATCCCGCAGATCATCCCGTCCGCGTCGCCCAGATGCACGAGCATTGCGCCGATCAGCGTGTTGAACTTGCGCATCGCGGCCTTCGCGACTTCCGGCGTGACGCCGTCGCGCGCGCCGATCTCGTGGTAGGCCTGCCAGTAGCGGTGGTAACGCGTGTCGTCTTCCGGATTCACGATCTCGAAATCGACGCCGGCCTTGAGCTTCGAGCCGATCTTCTGCAAGCGCATCTCGATGACCGACGGACGGCCGACGATGATCGGCTTCGCGATCTTTTCCTGCAGCACGAACTGCGCGGCGCGCAGCACGCGCTCGTCCTCGCCCTCGGCGAACACGATGCGCGCCTGCTTCTTCTTCGCGGTCGCGAACACCGGACGCATCACCATGCCGGTGCGGTAGACGGTCGCGCCGAGCTGCTCACGGTATGCGTCCATGTCCTGGATCGGACGCGTGGCGACGCCCGAATCCATCGCGGCTTGCGCGACGGCCGGCGCGATCTTGATGATCAGGCGCGGATCGAACGGCTTCGGAATCAGGTATTCCGGCCCGAACTCGAGCGAGTGGCCTTCATACGCCTTCGCGACTTCCTCGCTCTGGTCGGTCTCCTCGGCCAGCTCGGCGATGGCGCGCACGCACGCGAGCTTCATTTCTTCCGTGATCGTCGTCGCGCCGACGTCGAGCGCGCCGCGGAAGATGAACGGGAAGCACAGCACGTTGTTGACCTGGTTCGGATAGTCCGAACGGCCGGTCGCGACGATCGCGTCCGGGCGCACGGCCTTCGCGTCTTCCGGGCGGATTTCCGGTTCCGGGTTCGCGAGCGCAAGGATCAGCGGGCGGTCGCCCATCGTCTTGACCATGTCCTGCTTCAGCACGCCCGCGCTCGAGCAGCCGAGGAACACGTCGGCGCCGACGATCGCGTCGGCGAGCGTGCGCGCGTCGGTCGCCGCCGCATAGCGCTGCTTCGACGGGTCGAGGTTGCCGCGCCCTTCGTAGATCACGCCCTTCGAGTCGGCGACGAGGATGTTCGCCTTCGTGAGACCCAGGTTCACCAGCAGGTCCAGACACGCGATCGCCGCCGCGCCCGCGCCCGAGCACACGAGCTTCACTTCGGACAACTTCTTGCCGACCACCTTCAGGCCGTTCAGGATCGCGGCCGACGCGATGATCGCGGTGCCATGCTGGTCGTCGTGGAAGACGGGAATCTTCATGCGCTCGCGCAGCTTCTGCTCGATGTAGAAGCATTCCGGCGCCTTGATGTCCTCGAGGTTGATGCCGCCGAGCGTCGGCTCGAGCATCGCGATCGCCTCGACGAGCTTGTCGGGGTCGGATTCCGACAGTTCGATGTCGAACACGTCGATGCCCGCGAACTTCTTGAACAGGCAGCCCTTGCCTTCCATCACCGGCTTCGCGGCCAGCGGGCCGATGTTGCCGAGGCCCAGCACGGCCGTGCCGTTCGTGATGACGCCGACGAGGTTGCCGCGCGACGTGTACTTCTGCGCGTCGAGGGGATCGGCATGGATCGCCTCGCACGCGGCGGCGACGCCCGGCGAATACGCGAGCGACAGATCGAGCTGGTTCGACAGCGGCTTGGTCGGGGTGACCGAAATCTTGCCGGGTTTCGGGTTCAGGTGATAAGCGAGAGCGGCCTGCTTCAGTTGTTCGTCCATGATTGACCTGCGAGAGACATGCGAAATTTTTGACGGTTCAGTACACAGCACCTTGGGCCGCGTCTACTTGAATCGAAGGGGTGGTCGACTGCGAGACGGCACGCAGCGCGCCGGGTCGGCACGCCATCGAACCTTGGCGGGTGGCAAGAGGAAAGTACAAAGTACTGAACGATTTCTAAGGGTCGCCTAGTGTACACCCCGCGCATGACGCATGTTGGTGCAACGCCGCATCCTTTGCATCAGCGCGCGAGCGGTCCGGCCCCGCTTGTTTCGCCGGTGGTGAGCCACGCGGCGAACCCGCGCGAATTCCGCCGAAAACCGGCCTGAATCGGGTAAAATAGCCGGCTACGCGCGCAGCGATGCGATTGGCCCTCCGATCGCGCCCCGGCCCCTCGGGCAGGTTCCCCTTGCTGCGCCATGGGGCCCGCGCCCGCTCTTCGCTCATCACCCAAGGAATGCCCATGACAGGCTACGATCGTCAGTCGATCTCGGATACGACCGCCAAAATCCTGCTCGAAGTACAGGCAGTGCACTTCAATGCAGAAAAACCGTTCATCTTCACGTCCGGCTGGGCAAGCCCCGTCTATATCGACTGCCGCAAGCTGATCTCGTATCCGCGCGTGCGCCGTGCGCTGATGGAAATGGCGGAAACGACGATCATGCGCGACGTCGGCTTCGAGCAGATCGACTCGGTGGCGGGCGGCGAGACGGCCGGCATCCCGTTCGCGGCATGGCTCGCGGATCGGATGATGGTGCCGATGCAGTACGTTCGCAAGAAGCCGAAGGGTTTCGGCCGCAACGCGCAGATCGAAGGCCATCTGGAAGAAGGCTCGCGCGTCCTGCTCGTGGAAGACCTGACGACCGACAGCCGCAGCAAGATCAACTTCGTCAACGCGCTGCGCACCGCGGGCGCGACGGTGAATCACTGCTTCGTGCTGTTCCACTACAACATCTTCAAGGAAAGCGTGTCGGTCCTGAAGGACATCGACGTCGACCTGCACGCGCTGGCGACCTGGTGGGACGTGCTGCGCGTCGCGAAGGCCTCGGGCTACTTCGAGACCAAGACGCTCGACGAAGTCGAGAAGTTCCTGCACGCGCCGGCCGAGTGGTCGGCCGCGCACGGCGGCGCGACGGCGCCGAAGGAGTAATGCCGGGCCGGCATGCAGCCGGCACCCTGGCTGAACAAGCCGCTCGCCTGATCGCGAGCGGCTTTTTTTTCGTCCACCGATTCGCACCGAGGCCGGCCCGCATCGCGGGCCGCGGCATGCATCGCGCATCGAACCCTAATGCTAGACTTGATCCATCGTCGCCATCAGCTGCGCGGGCAACGCACAACGCCAACAATGCCGGGAGCATCGGTCCGGCCCACGTGACGGGAGAAGCGCCATATGCGTGTGGATCGCCGGATCACTTCGCCTGCGTCCCCGGGTCGTCCTTCGCCGTTCATCGCCGCCCTTGCCTGCGCCGCCGCGTGCGTCGCGTTCGCCGTCCTGCCCGCGCGGGCGGAAGGCCCGTTCACCGTGTCGAGCAACGACCTGACGGCCGGCGGCCGCGTCGGCGCCGCGAACGTGTTCGACCGAGGCGACTGCAAGGGCGCCAATCGTTCGCCGCAACTGAGCTGGCGCAACCCGCCCCCCGGCACGCAGGGCTACGCGATCACGATCTTCGATCCGGATGCGCCAGGGCACGGCTGGTGGCACTGGGCTGTCGCCGGCATCCCGGCAAGCGTCACGAGCCTGCCGGCCGACGCGAGCGCGTCGGGCCTCCTGCGCCGCATCGGCGCGAGCGAGGCGCGCAACGACTTCGGGATCGACGGCTACGGCGGCCCGTGCCCGCCCCCCGGCAAGCCGCACCGCTACGTCATCACCGTCTATGCGCTGAAGGGCACGGACCTGCGCGTCGCGCAAGGGCGCCCCGCACCGATGTTCGAGCACGAGATCGGCACGCTGACGATCGGCACCGCGCGGCTCACGGTCACTTACGGCCAGTGAGCGCTCACGCGCCGCCGCCTGCCCCGTTGCGCGTGTCCCCGGCCTCCCTCGCCCGCGCCCGCGAATTTCCCCGCCTCGCCTGCGTGCTTTTCTCCCGTCATTTCGACTTGCTAGACTCGGCGTCACCGGTCGCGGCATCCCGCCGCGCATCCGCCGCGCCGCCCGACCGCGGCGCGTGACGCGGCAGGCTGCGACGCCCGCCGTTTCGTCCCCTTCCGGAGAACGCTTCATGTCGAACATCGTCATCGTCTATCACAGCGGCTACGGTCACACACAGAAACTGGCCGACGCCGTCCACGCAGGCGCGCAGGACGCCGGCGCCACCGCACGCCTGATCGCCGTCGGCGAACTCGACGACGCGGGCTGGGCCGCGCTGGACGCGGCGGACGCGATCGTCTTCGGCGCGCCGACCTATATGGGCGGCCCGTCCGCGCAGTTCAAGCAGTTCGCCGATGCCACGTCGAAACCGTGGTTCACGCAGAAATGGAAGGACAAGATCGCCGCGGGCTTCACGAACTCCGCGACGATGAACGGCGACAAGTTCTCGACCATTCAGTATTTCGTCACACTGGCGATGCAGCATGGGATGGTGTGGGTCGGCACGGGCATGATGCCGGCCAACTCGAAGGCGGCCACCCGCAACGACATCAACTACGTCGGCGGCTTCACGGGCCTGCTCGCGCAGTCGCCGGCGGACGCGACGCCCGACGAGGGCCCGCTGCCGGGCGACCTCGAGACCGCGAAGGCGTTCGGCCGGCGCGTCGCCGAGACGACCGCCCGCTGGCTGGCCGGCGGCCGCTGAACGCGGCGGCACGCGCGCCCGGCCGCGCCGCCGGTGACGCGGCAATGCCGCGCAGGCGCGCGCGAGCGGTACAAGACGGCCCGCAGGCCGTCTTTTTTTCGCCCCGTGCGGTGCAGGCCCGCCGGATGAGGTCTTAAAATGGCGGTTTCAGGGCGCCGCGGCTCCCGTTTCATTCAGCGAGAACGAAATGAGCACCAAAGTTTTTGTCGACGGCCAGGAAGGTACGACCGGCCTCAAGATCTTCGAATACCTGTCGGCGCGCAACGACATCGAGATCCTGCGCATCGATGAAGCGAAGCGCAAGGACGTCGACGAGCGCCGCCGCCTGATCAACGCATCGGACGTCACGTTCCTGTGCCTGCCGGACGTCGCGTCGCGCGAATCGGCATCGCTGGTCGAGAACCCGAACACGACGCTGATCGACGCGAGCACCGCGTTCCGCACGCACGCCGACTGGGCGTACGGCCTGCCGGAACTGACGCGCGCGCAGCGCGAGAAGATTCGCACGTCGAAGCGCATCGCCGTGCCGGGCTGCCATGCATCGGCGTTCGTGCTCGCGATGCGTCCGCTCGTGGACGCCGGCATCGTCGCGCCGACCTTCGCCGCGCACAGCTACTCGATCACCGGCTACAGCGGCGGCGGCAAGTCGATGATCGCCGAATACGAAAACGCGGCGCCGGGCGGCAAGCTCGCGAGCCCGCGTCCGTACGCGCTCGCGCTTGCGCACAAGCACCTGCCGGAAATGGCCGCGCACACGGGCCTCGCGCACGCACCGATCTTCACGCCGATCGTCGGCCCGTTCCTGAAGGGCCTTGCCGTGACGACCTACTTCTCGCCCGAACAGCTCGCGAAGCGCGCGACGCCGCAGGACGTGCAGCGCGTGTTCGCCGAGTACTACGCGGACGAACCGTTCGTGCGCGTCGCGCCGTTCAACGCGGATGCGAACCTCGACAGCGGCTTCTTCGACGTGCAGGCGAACAACGACACGAACCGCGTCGACCTGTTCGTGTTCGGCAACGAAGAGCGCTTCGTCACGGTCGCGCGCCTCGACAACCTGGGCAAGGGCGCATCGGGCGCCGCGATCCAGTGCATGAACCTCAACATCGGCGCCGCCGAGGATGCAGGCCTCAAACGCTGATTGCGCTTGCATGCGATGCAAAGCCGGCCGCTGGCCGGCTTTTTATTTTCCCGTATCAGGCAATCAATAAAATCCGGTTCGCGCATTTACAAATATTTACAAGCTTTCCATTGCGCGATTACCGATGAATTAATTACCCCAATTTTCTCCAGTCAATCCCGAATAGGGATAAACCGGATACCGCCGCTTTAAACGCTGCCGTTATACGCGTGAGGGCCTCGAGAGCCCTGCGTGCGTGGCAGCCACCCCACTTCGGCAGCACTCTAGCACCCTTCACGCGTTTTAATTCTTACTGAAATCCCGATCCTGCAAGGATTCATCGCGTGCACGCTGTTTCAATCGTCTTTTTTAGACGAGTTCATCAATTGACAGCAAAAATCCAGACAGCGACATTAGCTCGCACAATTAAACGATTGGAGACAGCGGCATGTCGCACGCCTTATCGAAGGGGGTGGCAACGGCCTTTGCCATCGCCCCTTTCCTGATTGCCTGTGGTGGAGGGGACGGCGGCGCGCCCGCGCCGATCGAGGCACCCCAATGTTCCGGATCGAGTTGCGGCACGCAAGGGCCGCCGCCGTCGCAGCCCATAAACGGCGCGCTGTGCCCGGCCGACGCCGACATCGTCAAGAGCACGTACCTCGGCGGCGCCGGTAGCGGCGAGATCGTCAGCGTCAACATCGACGCGGTCGCGATGACGTACACGCTCAAGTGGCTCGAATCGCCGATTCCGCTCGCGACCGGCACGGTCACGCCGAGCCGCGCCGGCACCACGATCACCGGCAAGGTCGTCCACCCGCCGACCGGCACGCTGCCGACCGCGGAACAGACGCGCTGCGCGTTCGTGCTCACGCCGGGTTCGGGCACGGCACCGAACGGCTCGACCTACTCGACGGCCGCCGACTTCAACCAGGCGAACCCGCCGATGCTGCTGGTCGGCATGGGCGTGGCCGGCGGCGGCATCCCCGGCGCGACGGTTCAGTACGACGGGCTGACGATCATCCCGGGCGTGATCCAGAACGTCGGCCAGGTGCCGAACCGCCACTTCGACTTCTATCCGTTCCTCGGCTTCGCGAACACGACGACCGACCTCACGAAGCTGCCGGGCACGTACAACGCGCTGATCTACCACCTCGTGCCGTCGAGCAACTACGCGACGAAGGGCACGAATTCGAGCGAGACGTTCGACGCGAACGGCGCATGCACGTCGACGAGTGCCGGCGGCTGCCAGACGACCGGCGATCCATGGACAGTGAACGCGACCGGCGGCTACCTCAACAGCGCGAAGGCGCCGCAGATCCTGCCGCAAACGCAGCTGCCGCTGATCGGCGCAACCGGCAAGTCGGCCACCGCGCACATGGTGATCGGCCAGCTCAACGGCGCGACCGTGCCAGTGGTCGTGCGCACGGGCAACGTGAACCTCGGCACGCCGCCGCTGCATGCCGACGCGCAGGTCGACGACGAATCGGGCATCGCGGTGCTCGGCGCGGCGAGCGCGATCCAGTCGGGCGCGATCGACGGCGGCTACGCGGGCGCCGATTCGAACTTCAAGTACACGGCTGCACTGATCCGCGGCAGCAACGCGTCGTTCATCAACCCGACCACGCAGGCAGAGGAAGACGCCTTCACGCTCGACTACGGCCAGGGAACGCCGGGCCTGCTCAACACGACGACGACGCCGGCGAGCGGCGCGACCTATCCGTCCGCACCGGGCGTGGTGATCGCGACGGGCGGCCTGTACGCGGCGCTCATCCAGGGCACGGTGAACGGCGGCGTCACGTCGACGTCGGCGAACTCGAGCACGTCGTCGACACCGTACTTCGGCGTGGGCGCACAGATCAGCAAGTAACGATCGGGGACGCGGCGGCGCTCGATACGCCGCCGCGGGATGCAGGGAAGGCACGAAACGACGGCGCCCGGCACGGCGCAGGCAGCACGAGCACAAGCAACAGAAGCGGTCGACAGGGAGCCGGCCGCCTGACAAGACAAATCTGGAGGAGCAACATGAAGCGCAACCTCGTTCTGGCGGCGGCCCTTGCCGCCCCCCTTCTTTCCGCGTGCGGTGGCGGCAGCGACAATCCGCCTCCGCTCGTCGAAGACCGGCTCTGCCCCGCGACGCTCGACTACAGCACCGTGTTTACCGGCGGCGCGGGCAGCGGCGAACTGGCCAAGGTCCAGCTCGATACGACCAAGATGACCTGGCAGGTCACCTATGTCGAATCGGCGGTTCCGCAAAAGACCGGCACCGTCACGCCGACCCGCGCGGGCACCGTCGACAGCGGCACGCTCACGCAGGAAACGCTGCTGCCGACCAACAAGCTGAACCAGTGCGCGTTCCGGCTGAATGGCGCGAGCCTCGATGCGTCGCGTCCGGCGCGCATCTTCGTCGGCTTCGGCGTGGCGGGCGGCACGATTCCCGGCAAAGAGATCCAGTTCGACGGCGTGCTCGGCCAGGCCGCGGTGCCCGACACGAAATTCCCGTACTACCCGTTCATCGGCTTCTCGTCGATCGAAACCGACATCACGAAGGTCGCGGGCACGTACAGCCACATCGGCTTCGGCGAAGTGCCGTCGCAGAAATTCGCGCCGGCGTCGATCGACGCCAAGGTGACGATCAACGCGGACGGCACGTGGACCAAGTGCGACACGACCGGCCAGTTCGCCGGCGGCGCGTGCATGCAGCAGGGCACGAACTTCGTGCAGTCGGCCGACGGGAGCGGCGCGTTCCAGAGCAACAACTACCAGAGCCAGCTGAAGCCGACGCTGTCGGCGACGCCGCAGGGCAAGGGCTTCATGATCGTCGGCAAGCTGCGCAACCAGCTGGTGCCGATCCTCGTGCGCACGGGCGTCGCGAACCCGAACCCGACGCCCGACAGCAACGGCGTGCCGGGCCTGACCGCCGACGACGAATCGAGCATCTCGATCCTCTCGCCGCAGACCGCGATCGCGGCCGGCTCGCAGAACGGCGAATACATCGGCGTCGACAGCCAGTTCGACTACCGGACCACCGCGCTGATCAACAACCAGGCCACGCTGCTCGATCCGTTCCAGCCGTCGCAGGCATCGCTCGCGACCGCGCTCGACCTGGACTACACGCAGAAGGTGCCGGGCACGGTCACGACGATCCACACGGGTTCGGGCAGCACGTCGCCGACCGGCAAGTTCATCTTCACGGGTGGCGTGTTCGGTTTCCTCGACAACGCGGGTTCGACGCCGTATTTCACGATCGGCGCGTTCGTCCAGTAAGCGGAGGCAAGCCGTGATGAAGAAGACCCTTCTTTGCGCGGCGGCCGGCGCCGCCGCGCTGGCGCCGCTCGCGGCGCACGCGCAGAGCGCCGGCAGCAACGTCGTCACGCTGGGCTGGTTCCACGTGATGCCGCAGCAAAGCAGCACGCCGATGACGACCAACGTCGCGCCGACACCGATCAATACGCCGCTGCGGCTGCCGCCGTCGTTCACGTCGCCGGGCACCGGGCTGCGTACGAGCGGTGCCGATACGGTCGGCCTGACGGTCAGCCACTTCCTGACCGACCACATCGCGGTCACGTCGGTGGCAGGCGTGCCGCCGGTGTTCAAGGTGTCGGGCCAGGGCACGATCAAGCCGCCCGGCCCGGCCGGCGCGCTCGGCACGCAGAACATCGGGCTGGCGTCGGTGAACCCGATCGTGAAGAGCGTGCGGCAGTGGAGCCCGGCCGTGCTGCTGCAGTACTACTTCGGACAGGCGACCGCGAAGTTCCGGCCGTTCCTCGGCCTCGGCGTGTCGTACAACTGGTTCAGCGACCTGCAGCTCAACACGAACTTCATCAAGCAGACGCAGGACAACCTCGGCGCGATTCTCGCGGCAGGCGCGGGCAAGCCGGGTACGACATCGGTGGAGGCGAAGGCGTCGTCGTCGTGGCAGCCGGTGTTCAACGCGGGCCTGCAGTACAACATGACGGAGCATTTCGGGCTGATCGCGTCGGTGACGTACATCCCGCTGAAGACGACGTCGACGGTGACGATCAAGGCGGCCGACGGCACGGTGCTCGCCGAGTCGAAATCGGACCTGAAGGCCGACCCGATCATCAGCTATGTCGGGATGACCTACAAGTTCTGACGCCGACAACGGAGGACGGACAGAGGACGAATGGATGGCCCGCGCAAAAAACGCGGGCAAAAAAAAGCCCGCCTAAGAGGCGGGCTGAATCCATATCAGAGGAGACATGGAGGAGACAGGTGTAACTATAGCGAATTGATTTCCGCATTGCAACATTTCCGTAGAGAAAATCAGGATTTTCCCTCGAATGCGCACTCTAGCGCGTTAGTTCGCATCCGACCCCTTCTCGTTCTCCCGGTCGAGCACCGCTCCCAGCGCATCGCGCAGCAGCGCGACCGGCCGTGTCAGGCGGCCGGGCAGCGCACCGTGCACGATCCACACGTTGATCCGCGTCTCCAGCCCCGCCGTTTCCACCACCCTCAGTGCATCGCGATGCGCACTGCGCACCAGCGCATTCGGCGACGCGATTCCGATGCCCGCACCGCGCGCGACGAGTGACAACTGCAACTCCGAACCGAACGCCTCGACCGCGACGTCGAACGGCAGCCCGGCCGCGCCGAGCGCACGGCTCAGCGCCGAACGCATCCCGCAGCCGTCCTGGCTCAGCACCCACGGAAAACCCGACAGCACGTCGAGCGACAGCGGGCCGTCCGGCAGCGGGAAGTCGCGCGCGGCGACGAGCACGGTCGGCTGCGTGCCGAGCAGCGTGGCCGTCAGCGTGTCGGGTAGCGCCGCGCTGGTCGGCACCATGACCGTCGCGACATCGAGCGTGCCGCGTTCGATGCCCTGCACCAGCGCCGGCGACCAGCCTGCCGTCACGCGCAGCGTCAGTCGCGGAAACGTGTCGCGCAGCTGGTCGATCGGCCGCTCGAGCGCCAGCTCGGACAGGAACGGCGGCACGCCGATGCGCAGTTCGCCGGACGGCTCGCTGTCGGGTGCGCCAGCCGCCATCAATTCGTCGACCGCACCCAGCACGTTGCGCGCGAGCGCATAGACGTCGCGCCCGGCGGCCGTGGGCTTCAGCGGCTTGCTCTGCCGCTCGAGCAGCGGCATGCCCAGCAGCGTCTCGAGGTTCTGCACGCGTCGCGTGAGGCCCGGTTGCGTCAGATGGAGCTTCGCGGCGGCGGCGACCATCGACCCGCTGTCGACCACCGCGACGAACGCCTGGAGATCACGCGTATTCAAAGCAAACTCGCATAATCATGTTAGACATATTTCAATTGTCGCATAAACATCGGGCACCTACGATGGGACTTCCTTCGCTCAAGACCCGAGGCCTTCGATGAACTGCCCTGCCGATTCCTACCCGCCCGCCGGTCACCCCGCGCGCGGCGCACCGCCCGCGCTCAGTGCAGGCATGACGCTTTTCTTCGCCGCGACGGTCGGCGTGATCGTGATGGACCTGTTCGCCGCGCAGCCGCTGACCGGCCCGATCAGCGCTGACCTGCAGCTGCCGCCCGGCCTCACGGGCCTCGTCGCGATGCTGCCGCAGCTCGGGTACGCAGCGGGCCTCGTGCTGCTGGTGCCGCTCGTCGACCTGCTCGAGAATCGCCGTCTGATCGTGGCGACGCTCGTCGCGTGCGCGACCGCGCTCGCGCTGCCGGCGTTCACGCGGTCCGGCACCGTCTTCCTGCTCGCGACGCTGGCCGCGGGCGCCGCGTCGAGCGTGATCCAGATGCTGGTGCCGATGGCCGCGTCGATGGCGCCCGAAGCGCAGCGCGGGCGGGCAGTCGGCAACGTGATGAGCGGATTGATGCTCGGCATCCTGCTGTCGCGGCCACTCGCCAGCCTGATCGCGGGCACGGCCGGCTGGCGCGCGTTCTACGCGCTGGCCGCGCTCGCGAACGCGGCGATCGCGGCGGTGCTCGCGCGGCGCCTGCCGCCGCGCGTGCCGCCGGTGACGGCCGGCTATCGCGCGCTGCTCGCGTCGATGGGCCGCCTGCTGGCCGACGAACCGGTGCTGCGCCGACATGCGCTGTCGGCCGCGCTCGCGATGGCCGCGTTCAGCGCGTTCTGGACCGCCGTCGGGCTGCGGCTCGCGCAGCCGCCATTCGGCCTCGACCTGCACGGAATCGCGCTGTTCGCGTTCGCCGGCGCAAGCGGTGCGATCGTCACGCCGTTGGCCGGCCGCGCCGGCGATCGCGGCCACGGCCCGGCCGCGCAGCGCATCGCGCACGTGACGATGCTCGCCGCGCTCACCGTGCTCGGCATCGCCGGCGCCGGCTGGTTCGGCTTCGATGCGCACGCCCACCGCGGGCTCGCGCTGGCGCTGCTGGCCAGCGGCGCGGCGCTGCTCGACGCGGGCGTGATCGTCGACCAGACGATCGGCCGCCGGGAAATCAACCTGCTGAATCCGGCCGCGCGCGGGCGTCTGAACGGGCTGTTCGTCGGGTTGTTCTTCGTCGGCGGGGCGCTCGGCGCGGCGCTCGCGGGCAGCGCATGGGCGTGGGGCGGGTGGAGCGCCGTGTGCGGCGTCGGCTTCGCGTTCGCAGGCGCGGCCGCGGCGTTCGGCTTGTCGGCGAGCCGCCGGGCCGGCGCCGCCGCATGGCCGCGCGCTTGACGCGGGCCCGGACAGGAAAACGCCCCGCCCTCTGACGAGGTGCGGGGCGTCCGGCGGACCGCGCAGGCTTAATTCAGTGACGGACCAGCGCCATCATCGCACCGAAGCCGACGAAGATGCCGCCCGTCAGCCGGTTGAAGACCTTCGCGACGCTCTGGCTCTTCAGCGTCGCGCCGATGCGCGTGCCGAACGACGCGTAGACGAGATACCAGCTGACCTCGATCACCGCGAACGTGACGACGAGGATGCCGAACTGCGGCAGCGTCGGCTCGGATGCGTTGATGAACTGCGGCAGCAGCGCGGCCGCGAACAGAATCGCCTTCGGGTTGCTGCCCGCGACCAGGAAGCCGTTGCGGAACAACGCCGAGCGCGATGCCGACGCGACCTGGCGCGACACCGTTTCGACGTCGGCGGCAGGCTGTTCGTCGTCAACGCGCGCGCGCCACGCCTTCACGCCGAGGTAGATCAGGTAGGCCGCGCCCGCAAAGCGCAACGTGTTGAACATCGCCGGCCAGGCCTCGAGCACGGCACCGAGGCCCGCCGCCGACACCGACAGCATCAGCACCAGCGCGGTGAGACAGCCGGCCATCGTCCACGCCGAACGCCGCAGCCCGTGCCGCGCGCCGTGCGTCATCACGAGCAGCATGTTCGGACCCGGAATCGCCGACACGACGAACACCGTCGCCACGAAAAGCCACCACGTATGCAGGTTCATGACCACCCCGACCGAAAGAGAAACGAAATGTCGATTATGCCGCGCACGCGGCGTGTCTGTCCCGCGCCGGCTCAGCGGCCCGCGCGGCGCAGCGCGACTTCGCCGAGCACCGCGAAGTCCTGTTCGCCGCCGCCGTGCGCGAGCGCATCGAGCAGGCTGTCGCGCACGACGCTCGCCACCGGCAGCGGGACCGACGCGGCGTCGCCGGCCTGCAGCGCGAGCCGCACGTCCTTCAACCCGAGGCGCGCCTTGAAACGCGCGGGCTCGTAGCTGCGCTCGGCGATCATCCCGCCGTAGCCTTCGTAGACCGGCCCCGGAAACACGCTGTTCGTGATGACGTCGAGGAAGTCGCGCATCGCGACGCCGTGCGCGCCGAGCAGCGCGGACGCCTCGCCGAGCGTCTCGATCGCCGACGCGAGCGTGAAATTCGCGGCGATCTTCGCGACGTTCGCGTGCTGCGGCAGCGAGCCGAAGCGCCAGGTCTTCTGGCCAATCGCGTCGAACAGCGGCTGCACGCGGTCGATTGCCTCGGCCGGCCCGCCGGCCATGATCGTCAGGCGCGCGGCGGCCGCGACGTCCGGACGCCCCATCACGGGCGCGGCGACGTAGGCGAGGCCGCGCGACGCATGCGCGTGCGCGAGCGACTCGGCGAGCGCGACCGACACCGTGGCCATGTTCACGTGGATCAGGCCGCGCGGCGCCTGCGCGAGCAGCGCGTCGTCGAATACTTCGCGCGCCGCGGCATCGTCGGCGAGCATCGAGAAAACGGCATCGCCGCGAAACGCGTCGGCAGGCGTCGCGACGATCTGTGCGCCGAGCGCGGCGAGCGGCTCGGCGCGCTCGCGCGACCGGTTCCAGACCCGCACGTCATGCCCCGCCTTCAGCAGGTTCGTCGCGATCGCCTGCCCCATTTCGCCCAGCCCGATAAATCCGAGATCCATTTCCCCGCTCCTTCGCTCGTGAAGCGTGGAGTTAAACACAGATGGCGGTGACCTGCAGCCCCGGCGACCGGCTGCACGCGGTGCGATACTGCCCGGATGGCGACCGCGATCTTCCGCTTCCACGGTGAACTGAACGCATTTCTCGCTCGCGCCCAGCGCGAGCGCGCGTTCGCGCACGCGTTTTCCCGCTACGCGACGGTCAAACATGCGATCGAGGCGCTCGGCGTGCCGCATACGGAAATCGGCCGGCTCTGCGTGAACGGCGCACCGTCCGCCCTCGACCGGCCGCTCGGCGACGGCGACCGCGTCGACATCCATCCGGAGCGCGCGCAGCCGTCGGCCGCATCCCCGCAGCCGCAACCGGACCGTTGGCGCTTCGTCGCCGACGCGCACCTCGGCGGCCTTGCGCAGCTGCTGCGCCTCGCCGGCTTCGACACCTGCTACGACAACCACTACCGCGACGACGAGCTCGTCGCGCTCGCCTCGCGCGAAGGCCGGATCGTGCTGACACGCGACCGCGAGCTGCTCAAGCGCCGCGCGGTCGCACGCGGCTGCTACCTGCACGCGCAGCAGCCGGACGCGCAGTTGCGCGAGCTGTTCGCGCGGCTCGACCTCGCGCCGCACATGTGGCCGTTCCGGCTGTGCCTGCGCTGCAACGCACCGCTGCACGCGCTCGATGCGGCGGACGCCGCGCCGCGCGTGCCGGCCGGCGTCCGGCAGCGGCACCGGCGCTTTGCCGCGTGCGACGTGTGCCAGCGGGTGTTCTGGGAAGGATCGCACTGGCGCCGGATGCGCGCGGTGGTCGACGCGATGCGCGCGCCGCCGCCCGGTGCCCTCGACGTTCCGGACGCGGCGGACGCCTGAAAAACAAAACCCCGCATGCCGAAGCGTGCGGGGTTTCGCGACGGATGGCTGGCAGCGCCAGCGCCGGGGACGCGCGCTTAGTTCGCTGCGCCCGCGTCGTTCGTGCCGGCGGCCGAAGCGGCTGCGGCCTTTGCCTTGCCCTTTGCCGAACCGTGCTGCTTCAGCTGGTGCTTCGGCTTGCTGTGATCCTTCTTCATCGGTGCGGAAGCGGGTGCCATCGCGCCTGCCGGAGCCGACGCCGACTCCTGTGCGAATGCCGAAACCGATGCGAGAGCGAATGCTGCGGTCATGATCGAAGCGAGCGTCTTCTTCATTGTTCTTCCTTTAGCGGAGAAAAAGTCAAACGTACCGGTAAGTGATGCGAGGCATCCGCATCGGAACATCAGTCGCGCCGGATCGCCGGTCGCCGCCGGGCGGGCCGGCTCATGCCTTTCCGCCTCGACAAATACTGATGCACTGGCTCCATAACGCATCGCCCGCGCGACCAGTTGACATGCGGCTTGCATCCCTCGGGTTTCCCCGGGGGGAGCCGGTTTCGGGCCCGCGCGACGCGCCGCGGGACGTGCATCAATCGTCCGACAAACCGTCTCTCGCGCCCGCCGCGGCGACGCTATACTGGCCTCCTTCCGTCCCAACCGGACGCGGCCGGTCACAGACCGCCGCCGTCGCGAGGCGCCCAAATTGCCCGATCACAATCTGGACAAACTGAAAATCGACCGGCGTCCCGTCGCAACCGCGCCACGCCGGCGCCGGTGGGTCCGCTACGCGGTCGCCGCCGCGCTCGTCATCGTCGCGATCGTTGCCGTGCTGGCGCTCACCGGCCGCCCGACGGTCGACACGACCGCCGTCACGTCCGCCTACCCGTACCAGAACGACACCCAGCTCAACGCGACCGGCTACGTCGTGCCGCAGCGCAAGGCCGCGGTCGCGTCGAAAGGCCAGGGGCGCGTCGAATGGCTCGGCGTGCTCGAAGGCACGCGCGTGAAAAAGGACGAGATCATCGCGCGCCTCGAAAGCCGCGACGTGGAAGCGTCGCTGGCGCAGGCACGCGCACAGGCGCAAGTCTCCCGCGCCAACCTCGGCGTCGCTCAGGCGGAGCTGAAGGACGCGGAGATCGCGCTGCGCCGCACCGCCGTGCTCGCGCCGAAGGGCGCGGTGCCGGCCGCACAGCTCGACATCGACACGGCCCGCGTGAACAAGGCGCGCGCATCGGTCAACAGCGACGAGGCCGCGATCGCGTCCGCCGAGGCCAATGCGCAGGCCGCGCAGGTCGCGGTCGATCAGACGGTGATCCGCGCGCCGTTCGACGGCATCGTGCTGGCAAAGCACGCGAACGTCGGCGACAACATCACGCCGTTCTCGTCCGCGTCGGACAGCAAGGGCGCGGTCGTGACGATTGCCGACATGGAGACGCTCGAGGTCGAGGCCGACGTCGCCGAATCGAACATCGCGAAGATCCGCGCGGAGCAGCCGTGCGAGATCCAGCTCGACGCGCTGCCCGACATGCGCTTCGCGGGTCGCGTGTCGCGCATCGTGCCGACCGTCGACCGCTCGAAGGCGACGGTGCTCGTGAAGGTGCGTTTCGTCGACCGCGACGAGCGCGTGCTGCCCGATATGAGCGCGAAGATCGCGTTCCTGTCGAAGCCCGCTTCGCCGCAGGACCGGCAGCCGGTGACGGCCGTGCAGGCGAGCGCGGTGGTCGAGCGCGACGGCCGACCGGTCGTGTTCGTCGTGAAGGACGACACCGTGCATGCAGCAGCGGTGACCAGGGGCGCGCGGATCGGCGAACTCGTCGCGATCCGCGGCGTGAAGCCCGGCGACACCGTCGTGCTCGCGCCGGGCGCGAAGCTGAAGGACGGCGCGAAAGTGACCGTCGCGAAGAAGTAGCGTGGCGCGCGTGAACGACGCCTCGCCGCCGCTCGTCGAGATCAGCCACGTCGCGAAGTCGTACCGGCGCGGCCACCAGATCGTGCCGGTGCTGACCGACATCACGCTCGACATCGGCGAAGGCGACTTCGTCGCGCTGATGGGGCCGTCGGGTTCCGGCAAGAGCACGCTGCTCAATCTCATCGCCGGCATCGACCGGCCCGACAGCGGCGAGCTGCGCGTGGGCGGCCTCGACATCTCGCGGCTCGAGGAAGCGCAACTGGCCGAATGGCGCGCGGCGAACGTCGGCTTCATCTTCCAGTTCTACAACCTGATGCCCGTGCTCACCGCGTTCGAGAACGTCGAGCTGCCGCTGATGCTCACGCACCTGTCGCGCCGCGAACGGCGCGAGCACGTCGAGATGGTGCTCGACATGGTGAATCTCGGCGACCGGAAGACCCATTACCCGTCCGAGCTGTCGGGCGGCCAGCAGCAGCGCGTCGCGATCGCGCGCGCGTTGATCACCGATCCGGTGCTGATCGTCGCCGACGAGCCGACCGGCGACCTCGACCGCGCATCGGCCACCGACGTGCTCGCGATGCTGCAGCGGATGAACGCCGAGCTCGGCAAGACGATCATCATGGTGACCCACGATGCGCACGCGGCCGCCGCCGCGCGCTCGCTCGTGCATCTGGAAAAAGGGGAGCTGATCGATGGGCACGCCGTCTGACGGACGGGAGCGCGCGCGATGTACGTGCTGAAGCTGATCGCGCGCAATGCGCTGCGGCACCGGCTGCGCACGCTGCTGACCGTGCTCGGGCTGACCATCGCGGTGCTGGCGTTCGGGCTGCTGCACACCGTCGTCGACGCGTGGTACGCAGGCGCGGCCGCCGCGTCCAGCGGCCGGCTCGTCACGCGCAACGCGATCTCGCTCGTGTTCCCGCTGCCGGTCAGCTACGAGAACCGGATCCGCGGTGTCGACGGCGTGACGGCCGTGGTCCGCTCGAACTGGTTCGGCGGCATCTACCGCGACCCCAAGAACTTCTTCGCGAGCTTCGCGGTGTCGGAGAACTATCTCGACCTGTATCCGGAATTCATCCTCCCGGCGCCGCAGCGCGCCGACTACGACCGCGACCGCCGCGGCTGCCTCGTCGGGCGCCAGCTCGCGACGCAGTTCGGCTTCAAGGTCGGCGACGTGATTCCGCTGAAAGGCACGATCTACCCGGGCACGTGGGACTTCGTCGTGCGCGGCATTCTCGACGGCCGCGACGATTCGACGATCACGCGCCAGTTGGTGTTCCACTGGGATTACCTGAACGAGACGGTGCGCAAGCGAACGCCGAAGCAGGCCGACCAGGTCGGCGTGTTCGTGCTCGGGGTCGCGAACCCGGACGACGGCGCCGCGATCGCGCGCAACGTCGACGCGGTGTTCAAGAACTCGCTCGCCGAAACGCTGACCGAGACCGAGCAGGCGTTCCAGCTCGGCTTCGTCGCGATGTCGAACCAGATCATCGCGGCGATCCGCGTCGTGTCGTACGTGGTGATCCTGATCATCATGGCCGTGATGGCGAACGCGATGGCGATGAGCGCGCGCGAACGCACCGCCGAATACGCGACGCTGAAGGCGCTCGGCTTCGGCCCCGGCTTTCTCGCGCTGATCGTGTTCGGCGAATCGGTCGTGATCGCGGTGGTCGGCGGCGGGCTCGCGATGCTCGCGACACCGCCGGCCGCGAGCCTCTTCAAGCAGGCCGCGGGCGGCATCTTCCCGGTATTCAAGGTGTCGGCCGAAACGATGGCGCTGCAGGCCGCATGCTCGGTCGCGGTCGGCCTCGCGGCCGCGCTCGTGCCGGCGTGGCAGGCGGCGCGCGTGCGCGTGGTCGAAGGCCTGCGGGCGATCGGATAGGCGCATGGCCATTCCACTCACCTACATCGCGCGCAACCTGTGGACCCGCCGGCTCACCACCGCGCTCACCGCGGGCGGGATGGCGCTGGTAATCTTCGTGTTCGCGACGGTGCAGATGCTCGACGCGGGGCTCACGCAGACGCTCGTGTCGACCGGCGAACCGGACAACGCGGTGGTGATCCGCAAGGGCGCCGAAACCGAGATTCAGAGTGCGATCGACCACCAGCAGGCCAACGCGCTCGAGATGCATCCGGCTGTCGCGCTCGGCCCCGACGGCCGGCCGCTCGTGTCGAAGGAAGCGGTCGTGCTGATTTCGCTGGTAAAGACGTCGTCCGGCAAGCCGTCGAACGTCGTGATCCGCGGCGTGTCGCCGGCCGGCCTCGCGCTGCGCCCGCACGTGAAGCTCGTCGCCGGCCGCATGTTCACGCCCGGCTCGTCGGAGATCATCGTCGGCAGCGCGATCGCGAAGGGGTTCAGCGGCACGCAGCTCGGCGACAGCCTGCATTTCGCGCAGCGCGACTGGACCGTCGTCGGCATCTTCGACGCGGGCGGCAGCGGCTTCGACTCGGAGATCTGGGGCGACGTCGACCAGTTGATGCAGTCGTTCCGGCGCACCAGCTACTCGTCGATGGTGCTGCGCATCCCGAGCGCCGACGGCTTCGCGCGCTTCAAGGCCGACATCGACGTCGACCCGCGCCTGACGGATGAAGCGAAACGCGAGCAGACGTTTTACGGCGACCAGTCGAAGGCGTTGTCGACCTTCATCAACATCCTGGGCATCACGCTGTCGACGATCTTCTCGATCGCCGCGATGATCGGCGCGATGATCACGATGTATGCGTCGGTCGCGAACCGCACCGCCGAAATCGGCACGCTGCGCGCGCTCGGCTTCAAGCGCATGAACGTGCTCGCCGCGTTCCTGCTCGAGGCGCTGCTGCTCGGCTTCGTCGGCGGTGTCGCGGGGCTCGTGTGCGCGTCGCTGATGGAGTTCGCGTCGTTCTCGACGACCAATTTCCAGACCTTCGCGGACCTGTCGTTTCGTTTCGTGCTGACGCCCGCGATCGTCGTGAAGACGCTGCTGTTCTCGCTCGTGATGGGGCTCGTCGGCGGCTTCCTGCCGGCGATGCGCGCCGCGCGGCTGAACATCGTCGACGCGTTGCGCGCACAGTGACGCGCGCGGCCGCTCACGCCCGACGCTCGCGCGGCACCCACGCGCCGTGGAACCCGGCCGGCACGCGGCGCGGCAGGTGCACCGTCGCGACCGGCGCCGCGTCGATCGCGCGCGCATCGAGGATCACGACATCGCTCGTATCCGTCGCCGCGCGGTAGACCACCACCAGCAGCCAGCCGTCGTCCTCGTCGGTGCCGCCCGGGCGCGGCACGAACACCGGCTCACCGTTCTGGTCGCCGGCCGGCACCGCGTAGCGGGTCGTCGTGCCGCGCACGTGGTCGAAACGCATCACGCCGCGCATCTCGGCGTTGTTCGGCTGCTCGACCGCATACAGGTAGCGGTAGCGGCGCCCCGTCCGGCTTTCGTTGATGCGCGGCAGCTCGATGCCGCCGTCAGCCAGCGGCCCTTCGTCGATCAGCCCGTTCGCGGTATCGATCACGTAACGCCACAGCTCGCCGACCGGGTTGTCGGCGAAGCGGCCCGTGCGCGCGTCGAGCCGCAGGAACCACGGATAGCGCACCGCGTCGAGCACGATGCACGACGCATCGCAGTCGTACGCATTCACGACGTGCTGGATGAAGCACGGCTCGATGCCGAACCAGCGCACGTCGCCGCCGTGGCGCGGCATCACGCCGATCCGCGCGTCGCGGTCGTCGTGCCAGCGCAGCGGCATCCGGTGCCCCTGCTTCAGCATCGCCAAGTCGTAGCCGACGTTCAGGTCGAGCAGCAGGCTGCGGGTTTCGGTGATCGCGAGGTCGTGCATCATCGACGGCGCACGCACGTCGACGACAAGGTCGACGCGCTGCACGCCCTGCGCATCCGCGACACCGTAGCGCAGCCACGGCGCGCGCCAGTCCGCGCGAAACAGGATCAGTTCGCCCGTCACCGGATCGACTTTCGGATGCGCGGTCATCGCGCCGCCGAACGCCGTGTGCCGCGCGGGCGCACCGAGCGTATCGAGCGCGGCCGTGATCGCGAGCGGCGCGCCGCCTTCCGCCAGCGCGAGCAATTCGCCGGCGTGCTGCAGCACGTTCACGTTCGGATTCGTGTCGGGCAGGTGCGGCGCCTGCTCCGGCGCGTGCACATCGGCCCAGCGGCGCGTGCGCGCCCAGCGGTTCCGGTAGCCGGCCGCGCGGCCGCGTTCGAACGCGATCGCGTGCAGCATCGCCGCTTCCGGCCACCACGACAGCACGTCGTTGCCCTCGAAACGGCCGCCCGGCGGATTCGGGCCGTTGCGCAGCAGCGTGCCGTCGAGTTCGGGCGGGATCGTGCCGGTCACGGGCAGGTCGACGAGGTCGACTTCGTCGGCGACCGGCGCGATCGCGCCGCGGTTCAGATCGAACGTCGTCATCGCGTCGTCTGCTCCGTCAGCAGTCTTCGGTCGACGGCGGCAAATCGCCGCGCGCCAGCGCGAGCGCATGGTCGCGCACGTCGTCCGGCCAGCCGGCAATCAGTTCGGTCATCCGCTCGAGGTCGTTCGCATACAGCGCACGCGCGGCCTCCTCGAATCCGGGCAGGTCGCCCGCGATCGCCGACATGAAGTGGTATGCGCGCGTCTGCGCGTCGCGGCGCCGGTCGGCCGCCGCGTGCGTGCGCCGCGCGTCCTCGACAAGCTTGCGCAGCGCGACGGACGCGCCGCCCGGCTGCGCGGCGAGCCAGTCCCAGTGACGCGGCAGCAACGTGACCTCGCGCGAGACGACGCCGAGCTTCGGACGGCCGCGGCCGCGTTGTTCGGCCGCGCCGGCGGGCTCGGCGGGCGCGGATGCCTCGCCCGGCACTGGCGCGTAACGCGCACGGATATCGTCCGCCGTGCCGCGCAGGTCGAGGTCGATCGAGCGGCCGGTCGCGTCGTCGAAGATCACGATGGTGCCGGACATCGCATTGCCGGCCGCCTGACGGACCGCCACCGCCACCGTCGCGAGCGGGCCCGACGCGACGCGCCGGTGGCCATCGAACGCCGTGTAGGAAGGGAGAAGCATGGAGAGAGTCATCGTGGTTGCCCGTGGGCAGGAATCGGAATGACGCCATTTTTATCCGGGTATAAATTGTTGTCAATATCATCCGGGTAAAAAAGAGACATGCCGATGCCACGGATCGATCCAATTCCTGAATCGATCAAGTCAGCAATTGGCATGAAAGCGCAATTTTCGCCATGACAGAATGATCCGGACGCCCCGCCTCCGGGCATCGGCGTCCGGCCTCCGGCCTCCGGCCTCCGGCCGGCAAGACCACCACGAAAAAACGCGCGCACCGACGCGCAGCCGCACGACGGCACCTTCCGCCCTTCGGAGGAGACAGTCATGAATCCGCTTCACGCATTGCCGGCGTCCGCGTCGGCAACGGCCCGGCGCACCCGCGTGCGCTGGCTCGTGCTGACCGTGCTGTTCGCGGTCACGACGATCAACTACGCGGATCGCGCGGCGATCGCGATCGCGGGCCCGGCGCTCGCCCGCACGATGCACCTGAGCCATGTGCAGATGGGCTTCATCTTCTCGGCGTTCGGCTGGTCGTACGTGATCGCGCAACTGCCGGGCGGCTGGCTGCTCGACCGCTTCGGCTCGCGCATCGTCTATGCGTTCAGCATCTTCTTCTGGTCGCTGTTCACGCTGCTTCAGGGCGGCATCGGCTTCGTCGGCGGCGCGACCGCGTTCGCGCTGCTGTTCGGATTGCGCTTCCTCGTCGGCGCGGCCGAGGCGCCGTCGTTCCCGGCCAACAGCCGGATCGTGTCCACGTGGTTTCCGGCCGCGGAGCGCGGCACCGCGTCGGCGATCTTCAACGCCGCTCAGTACGCGGCGACCGTCGTGTTCGCGCCGCTGATGGGCTGGCTCGTGCACGCGTACGGCTGGCAGTCGGTGTTCGCGGTGATGGGCGTGCTCGGCTTCGCGTTCGTGCTGGTGTGGAACCGCACGATGTACGACCCGAAGGTGCACCCGCGCATCAACGGCGCGGAGCTCGACTACCTCACCGAAGGCGGTGCGCTCGTCAACATCGACCAGGCGACCGGCGCGCGCGACGGCGGCCCGTCGATGCGTCACGTGAAGGCGCTGCTGAGGAACCGGATGCTCGTCGGCGTGTACGTCGCGCAGTATTGCATCAACGCCCTCACCTACTTCTTCATCACGTGGTTTCCCGTCTATCTCGTGCAGGCGCGCGGGATGTCGATCCTCAACGCGGGGCTCGTCGCATCGATCCCGGCCGTGTGCGGGTTCCTCGGCGGAATTCTCGGCGGCATCGTGTCCGACGCGCTGCTCAAGCAGGGGCAGTCGCTGTCGGTCGCGCGCAAGGTGCCGATCGTGATCGGCATGCTGCTGTCGATGTCGATGATCGTCTGCAACTACACCGATTCGCACGTGCTCGTGGTGCTGTTCATGGCGCTGTCGTTCTTCGGCAAAGGGCTCGGCGCGCTTGGCTGGGCCGTCAACGCCGATACCGCGCCGCGCCAGATCGCCGGCCTGAGCGGCGCGCTGCTCAATACGTGCGGCAATCTTTCCAGCATTACGACGCCGATCGCGATCGGCTACATCGTCGACCGCAGCGGCTCGTTCAACGGCGCGCTCGTGTACGTCGTCGCGCACGCGCTCGTCGCCGTAATCTGCTACCTGTTCGTCGTCGGCGAAATTCGCCGCGTCGAGCTTCAATGATGAACGGCGTGGGCTGCGCCAGTGCACCCAGCGGCCCGCACGCCACCGGAACCAGGAGCGAACCGATGTCCGAACCCTGCCGTGCCGGCACCCCGCGCGTCACGCACATGCAAGTGATCCCCGTCGCCGGCCGCGACAGCATGCTGCTGAACCTGTGCGGCGCGCACGCACCGTATTTCACGCGCAACCTCGTGATCCTCGACGACAGCAGCGGCCACACGGGTGTCGGCGAAGTGCCCGGCGGCGAAGGCATCCGACAGGCGCTCGAACGGATGACCGATCTCGTGGTCGGCCAGTCGATCGGGCGTTACCAGGCGACGCTCAACGCGGTGCGCGCGGTGCTGTCCGGCACCGCTGCGGGTGCGGGACGCACGATCCGGCACGAGGTGACGTCGGCCGGCGAGGCGGCCGTGCTGCGCCAGCCGCACGAGATCAACCTGCGGCTCGACAACGTGATCACCGCGATCGAGGCCGCGCTGCTGGACCTGCTCGGCCAGCATCTCGACGTGCCCGTCGCCGCGCTGCTCGGCGAAGGCCAGCAGCGCGACGCGGTGCCGATGCTCGCGTACCTGTTCTACATCGGCGAGCGGCGCCGCACCGACCTGCCGTATCGCGACGAGATGCACGCGGCCGATCCGTGGTTCCGTCTGCGCAACGAAGCCGCGCTCACGCCGGCCGCGATCGCGCGGCAGGCCGAGGCCGCGGTCGAGCGCTACGGCTTCGTCGATTTCAAACTGAAGGGCGGTGTGATGGCCGGCGCGGACGAGATGGAAGCGATCGCGGCGATCAAGGCGCGCTTTCCCGACGCGCGCGCGACGCTCGACCCGAATGGCGCGTGGTCACTCGACGAAGCCGTCGCGCTGTGCCGCGGGCAAGGTCATCTGCTCGCGTATGCGGAGGACCCGTGCGGGCCGGAAGCCGGCTACTCGGGCCGCGAGGTGATGGCCGAATTCCGGCGCGCCACCGGCATCCCGACCGCGACCAACATGATCGCGACGGACTGGCGGCAGATGGATCACGCGGTGCGGCTGCAGGCGGTCGACATTCCGCTCGCCGATCCGCACTTCTGGACGATGCAGGGTTCGGTGCGGCTCGCGCAGCTGTGCCGCGACTGGGGGCTCACGTGGGGTTCGCACTCGAACAACCACTTCGACGTTTCGCTGGCGATGTTCACGCACGCGGCCGCGGCGGCACCCGGCACGATCACCGCGATCGACACGCACTGGATCTGGCAGGAAGGCGACGCGCGGCTCACGCGCGAGCCGCTCGAGATCGTCGGCGGCCAGGTGGCCGTGCCCGAGCGGCCCGGGCTCGGGATCGAACTCGACATGGCGCAGGTCGAGGCTGCCCATGCGCTGTACGGGCAAGTCGGCGGCACGGCGCGCGACGATGCGATGGCGATGCGGTATCTGGTGCCGGGGTGGACGTACGATCCGAAGCGGCCGAGTTTCGGGCGCGGGTGACGGCGGGGGGGGGCGGACATGCGAAAAAACAAAAAGGGTTCGGTCTTGCGACCGAACCCTTCGAATTCCGTTGGTGGGCGGAGGACAACCAAACTCATGACTAAAAGCCATGTGTAGCAACGATCCATAATATCTACCACGCCGAGTTGCCCCCAGAGTTGCCCCGTACGTCTTCTCTTCGGTCAGTGGCTGGCGAATCGTCTGCAGACGTCCGGGCAAGTCCGCCAATGTTCGCTGGCTGTGTTGTCGTGCGCTGTGGCGGCGAAAACCGGTTCGCCGAAGGAAGCATTTCGATCCACCGATTGAGAGGCCAGAAGCCCGTCCGTCTGGTCGTCTAGAATGGGAAGGCGCAGCGATTATTAACTGCATCGAGGGTCAGTCTTGTGCCCGAGCTGCGGATGCACAACCTATATCCCACGATGCATTTGTGTGAGGGTTGATGGCGTTGAAGCATACGTACGATAAGATACGTGTCAAACGGGCAGCCTGATAAGTCCCGGCTTCAGCTCCTACATGCAGTTCGGAGCTAGCGGGAACCCGTGCGATCAAACTATTTTTTCCGTGGCGAGCACAATGGCAGCGAGTGCAACACTACCAATTGAGAATGACCTCCTTCTTGTCGAGGGCGGCCAAACTACGAGCGTTGAAGAAGAAAACGCCGGAGCTGGCGTTCCACATGTCCCGTTTGATCCAGAAAAGCTAGACGTCAAAACGAAGCCTCTTACGCTGGACAGCCTCGTCAAAAGACTCACGCACAATGAAATCGAGCTGAGCCCCGATTTTCAACGGCGAGCTCACCTGTGGACAAACGAAAGAAAGTCACGGTTAATCGAGTCGATTTTGCTTCGAATACCATTGCCGGTTTTTTATTTTGCGGCAAAAGACGCTGATCACTGGCTCGTTGTCGACGGACTTCAGAGACTATCCAGCATTCAACAATTTGTTCTGAATAAATCCGATCCACTTGTGTTAAGTGGCCTGGAATATCTGACTGATCTGGAGGGGAAAAAATGGAGCGACCTTCCGCGAAGCTACGTCAGGCGCTTTGAAGAATACGAGATTACAGTTCACATTATTCAGCCTGTTCATGACAAAACAGTCATGACCAGCATATTTCGACGGATCAATACGGGGGGCCTGCCGCTGTCGGATCAAGAGATTCGACATGCTCTCTTTCAAGGGCCTGGCAGTGAGTGGCTTGGGCGTATTGTCGAACACCCAATGTTCAAAGCGTCGACTGAGGGGAAAATTGACGACAGCAGAATGGAGGCTCGAGAATGCATTCTGCGGTATCTCGCTTTTTATACCTACGGATGGGAAAACTATAGTTTATCGCGGGAAGATGCTGGCTATAACACACTTGGTTCGTTTCTCGATAGAGCCATGGAGCGTCTCAATCTGGCATCGGATCAGGACAGAGACAAGTGGGAAGATGATTTTATTCGCGCCAGCACTGCGGCAAAGAATATTCTCGGGCGGTATGCATTCCGGAAAGTCTACGCTACAGACTCAGGAATTCGGCGCGGCCCTATCAACAAAGCACTTTACGAGGCTTGGATGGTCTCGTTAACTGACCTAACTGAAAAGCAGATTCAGAGGCTGGTTACGAGCAAAGGCAGAGTTTTGGAGACCTTCGAGCGCGTATTGCACGCCCAGTCTACGGAGGAAAACAGATCGAGCGGAAGTGGCGCACCTGTCACGCTGATGAGCGCCATCTCTGCAACGACGGGTGATACTGCACGAGTTCACTGTAGACACCGGGTTATCAGAGAAATTCTCAAAGAATGTTTAGACAACTGACATTAACAAACTTTAAGGCGCACCGTACGACAAATGTCGCACTTGCTCCAGTTACCTTGCTTTCCGGACTTAATAGCACGGGAAAATCGTCTGTTTTGCAATCCATTCTTTTGATTGAGCAAAACTGCGATCGATACGCAAGCGATTTTCTCAAACTGAATGGGGACTGGGTCAGGCTCGGCACAGGGTCCGACATCCACTTCGAGGGCGCACAAACCAGCGAACTGAAGCTGCTTCTGACGGGGGATGAGGGACTGCGTTACGAAATTGAAGCCGAATCGCAAACGGACGGGCGTATTCGAATAACAAGTAAGAAATCTGAACCATCTGCGGCGAGGTTGTTCCCGCAATACCTTAGTGCGGAACGTATTGGCCCGCGTACGAGTTTTCCTACCGGGGAGGACGAAGTAAGAATCAAGGCGGGATATTTGGGGACAAGAGGCGAATATACATTTCAATATTTGGCTGAAATCGTGAGCGATGTTGCACTGCCAAACCCCAGACTTAGGCATCCCGAAGCAATTAGTGATGATCTATTTCATAACATCGAGAAGTGGATGGGGGAGATAAGTCCGGGTGTACGATTGGAAGCGCTTCCAATGAAGCAGGCGGATATCACTGTGCCGAGCTTCTATTATTCCGGGTCGAGAAAACATCGACCAACCAACGTCGGATTTGGGGTGACCTACTCCTTACCTATTGTTGTCGCGATTCTGAATGCGCGGCCGCACTCGCTTGTGCTTATGGAAAATCCTGAAGCGCATTTGCACCCAGAAGGCCAGATCGCGCTAGCACGACTTATGGCTCGAGCGGCAGAGGATGTCCAGTTTATTGTTGAGTCGCACAGCGACCATATTTTGAATGGCCTTTGTGTTGCTGTTGCGTGCGACGGTGTCCCGCCGGAGCGGATGGCGCTAAACTACTTTCAACGTTCGGCACTAGAGGCTGAAGTCAAAAGAATTGACATTCTGCCGAACGGGCGTCTCAGCGAATGGCCATCTGGATTTTTTGATCAAAATCAGGCGGCCTTGATGAAAATTATGCGTGCGCAGAGACGGCAACAATAAATGAGTGAGTATCCTCTTATATTTAACCCCTTATCCATGGGCGTTTCACCAGGAACGACGATTCCACGTAATGAAGCGAAAGCTTTGTTTTCAGAAGTGACGGGGCTCATCGACTATGTGGTCGAACTAGGCGTTTGTGGTGGGGCTCTTTACTTCGGCGACTCGCTATTTAATGGCCCAGGATTTCCATTGCCCGATGAAGAGGGGGTGTATGACTTCTTCACGTGGCTCGATGAGATTAAATTTGAGGATAGCGTCTTTGCGCAGGTGGCAGCAGGATGGATGTATCGCTATTGCTTGCCGGACGGCCCAACTAAGGAGGAGATTGACAATCATATTTTCTATACTGATGTAGACGGGGAATTGATCGCACACGACGCTGTAGGTGCTGTTGTCGCTAGCAACGGTATCTTTATAAGCCTTAGATCACGGAAATGTTGGGAAGAGCCAATTCTCAAGGTTGTCGTCGAAGATGAGAACGGTGACACAAAGAGTGCGGAGGCTCCGAACATCTCGTCCATGGGTATGCTGAGGCATGCGCTTCCCCTGAAAGGATGCGTTCTTATCCTTTGTGAAGATACAAAAAGCTCTGTCTATTATTTAAAGGCATTTTGCAGCGAAAAACTTGGGCTGCCGCCGGACCGCTGCGAAATCATTGGTCTCGGTTATCAAACTCATAGGGTAGTGCAAGAGGCGGTCGAACATGCTGCCAGGCACCCTGGAAAATACGAGAAAATTTTTTGCGTATTCGACCATGATGATGATGCACATTTTCGCGACGCGCTCCACCAGGCGCAGGCTCAGACATTAAAAAATGGAGATGGCCTTCCGATTATTGTTGCGATTCCCAGCAATCCTTGCTATGAGTACTGGCTCTTGCTGCACTTCAAAGATGCAGCATCTACCGCTCCTGTTGCTGCTCTGCCCGATGCTAGCATCGGGACTCAAATGAGACGTAGACTGGAAGAAATTTTTCCCGACTATGGCAAGAGTGATAAGGATATATACAATGCGTTGATCAAGGCTGGGGGATGCATTGATAATGCAATGAACTATGCGCGCGTCGGCAACAATATTGCAGGAAATGACTTTAATAATAGACCCACCACAGCATTCCCAATAATGATCGACTATTTAGAGCAATTTTCACTTCGGCTCGCGTAGTTTTAGCACGGTTTCTGTCATTGTGTCTTCAGATTTTTCATCGCTCTCTTACTCAGAGCGTCCGGCAGGAGATGCCTACGGGCCTCGGGGAACGGATTCACTGGCATCTCTGCGCTCGGGAGCGGCCCCAATTAGCCTAACCCGGCGGTGAACCACGCAATCACCCGAGAAAGCGTCCCCATGTGAGTTGGGATGCGACCGAACTATGGATTCTGCCGTGCTGCTGCGTGGGAGACGCATTGGCAGATGCCGGACGTCTGGAAATGAATCGTCCGATAAGCTACCGCTCTGATAGCGTCCCAAACGTGGTAGACAACTCCAGCCGCGCGTGTTGATTACCGGTCACATTGATTTCCGCGATTGACTACCGAACCAGACGGCATGGTCTCGGCGCACGCCCGCTTTACCGTCGCTGTTCCGACGCCGAACTTCTCGGCGGTTTCCCGGATACTCGCGCCGTTTTCAGCGCGCCATGCCTTGATCGTTACGTAATCGTGCGACCGTGCGCGCCCCCTGTATTTCCCTTCGGCCTTCGCGATGGCAATCCCGCGTCGCTGCATCTCGGCGCGGTTCAGATAGTCAGCTTCGCCCTGTGCGGCCATGAACGCCAGAATCGCGTCGCGTGTCGCTTTCTCGATCGGGTCTTTTGCCTTTCCGTCAAATACCATTCCATTGAGCGTGCATTCGACACGTACACCCAGCTCCATCAATCGACGCATGGTGGCGTGCAACTCGTCATAGCGGCGGCTGATCCGGTCCAGCCAGCGCACGATGAGAATGCCGCCGTGACGCAGATCGTGTTCGGCTCTGCGCCACTGCTCCCGTGCGTCAGGAGCCACGTGATAGCCGCTCACGCCCTCGTCGATGAAAACGTCCTTGTCCTGCACGTCGTGGGCTCTGGCGTCCTCGTACTGGCTCGCGGCTGACTGGCCGTCCGTGGTGGAAATCCGCCCGTAATAGAGTTTGCGCATGGTTTTGAGAGGATCATTTGAAATGATGGATCAATTTTACCATGGATCAAATAAACGGTTGACCCTGTTGATCCACATCCAGATGATCCGGCGCATGGCCCGCTACGGTGTACCCATACGAGCCGAGTGGGGCGTGTCGGTGGTCCCTGGAACGTACTCCCCACTGCTAACCGCGTCCTGAACTCCCCGTGATAGACCCCGAGCGGCTATGTCTGGATGATAATTGTGTCAATGTGAACAAGATCGATCAGCTGGGAGGACGTATGGGTAGGGGTGTAGGTCTGCGAGTCATGATGTATGACAAGTCGAACGGCAGGTATCTCAAGGCGATAGACGGAAAGGATTGGTGCGATTTCTGGGCGAGTATGATTGAGCCTCGCGCGGGTGTTCTGCCGTTAAGCACGCTGCAACTGCTGATCGATGTCGCACATGGCCGCCTCATGGCCCAATGGCAAGACGAGCGCAGCAAAGAATTGCGTGCAAAGCAAAACGCTCTTTTCAACAAGTGGGTCAGGCTAAAGTCATTCACGATACCGGCTGTTGCACAAGCGCTCGCTCTCGAAGTTATGCGTGAATCTGAGAGCTTGAGGGGTCTTTTGCATTTCGACATTACCGATCAAAACAAAACATACCGCTCGCTGGACGACGAGCTTGGATATGTCTTCCCGTATGATCCTAAGAGTTGCGCTCTTCTCGAGTTACTCAAAAAGATAGATGCATTCTTAGAAACGGTGCTATGCGACCTGCATGCAACAGCGACTCTTGATTCCGCGTCACTTCAAAATGACGTTATTTTGTTCGGGCACACAAAATCCATGCAGGAACTGTTGGTGTCATGCCTTCAGCACGAGCTCAGATACTTTCCGAGTGGTTTTTCTCACAGCAGCATTATTTACCACTACTGCTTCGAGGATGTCGGCGTCAATCCATCAGCGTTGTTGCAATATGCTGAAATTGACGAGTCGGTTGAAGGCTTAATAAGGGATGCTGAATCGCGAGGTTCATTGGTCTCGTCTTATGCGGATGATGGAAAAACACCGATCAAAATAAGAACAACGACCTGGGTGGCGGCCCATCCAAGCAAATTGGGCAGAGTGAGGAAATTGTTGAGATCGCTCGACAAGGTCAATGCTATCCTGGGCTTGCTAATGGATTGCCGAGAACGCTCCATAACGATTGCAGGTCGGCTTGAAAGCGAGGACGCTGTCAGAAAGGAGATCGAAATTTTCTTGTCCGAAGCTTAAGAACGCTGCCGAACACGACGTCAGTGATACCCGGCTGGCTGTGCCGGTGCAATACAATAAAATCGATGAGGAACAACGCTCGATTTCGAGAATACTCCTGGCATGAATTCACCGCTCGGTTCGCACCGCGGTACTGTCGGGCGAGTTGTCAGCGCGGCGACTGGTCTCCTGCCATTGCCTTGAGTCGTCGTTCTTCGTCGACCTTGATGATTTCTTTCGCGCGTTCGATTTTTTCCGGTGACATTTCTTCAATCTCTGGGATTTCACTAAACCACTTTGACCAGCGATGCGCAATCGCGCTTATCGAAATCTCATCGGTTTTGGATCGGTACATGTGTGCACATACCAAGGCGCCGACTTTGGGCGGTAGGTCCGCGCCCTCCATCGCGCGCTTAAAAACCCACAAGTGCACGTCAACGAGCTCGAGGCCGCAACTATTCGTGGAGGCCAAAAATTCGAGTGGCACATCCGGAACGTGCGTGTGGTCCACCATGGGCAGCCCGGGACCCATAGGCGCTTTGAAGCCACGCGAACTGCGATAGAAATCGGCCAGCGTGCGTTGTGCGCTATTAAACTGGGATTGCTGATCGACGATGATGCGCGAAGCCCGCGTCTTAATGTTCCGAAGTCGACTTGCGATCCCGTGCACCACAGACTGGAATCCGACCACGTTGGGCGTCACCTGAAGAATGTCTCTCTTGCTCGACACGTTGTAGGAAATCTCGCCCGGATTTGCGTCCACCCACGCTAACGCGTCGCCGATCAACTGTCTCGATCGCGCGTCAGGCAGCCTATCAGTGCGCCTCCTGAGCTCGCGGCAGACTTGTTGCAAGATGGGAAGGGAGATATCGTCTTTGGGTGTAATACGGGCCTGCCAAGCCGATCTAGCTAAGTCCTCATCGAAGAGCGCGGCGAGCTTTATGAGGATGACGTATCGCAAAGGTGTCCAGTAGCCTGTCCAGGTGACCGCCGGGTTCACTCCCTGATCGAAGACTTGGTCAAAAAAGCAAATGATCGCGTGATCAGGCTTGGCTATTCGATAGACGTCGAAACGGATGTCAAATTGCTTTACAAGAGGGAGCACGTGAGGAACTACGTCCATCAAACGCCCAATGCCAAGTTCGGCTGCATGCAACCGAGGCACTCCTAGGCGCCGCCGTATTGCGTCAACTTTCTCTACCGCAACGACATCCAGATTTACGCGACTTGAAAGTACTCCGTAGTACAGCATTGGTTGTGCCGGATCAAACAGGTTGGGTCCTGTATGTCCTGATTCGTCAATATAGAAGTACACGCTGCCCCCCGTATAACCGACCCCGCCGTTTTTCTCGGGACAATGGAGTTTGCAGTCAGACCGCAGTCAGCAGCGCAGCGGCATCCGCCGGGTTTGGCAATGAAGAGAACACTTTGACCAGCCGATCCACTTGCTCTGCCGCATACGTCACGTGGTGATTCATGTCAGCTCTTACCCAAGTACCTGGCGCACCGGGCTTGCCTAGTTTGCGAGCGCAGTCATCGATGTAGCTGTCGCCGAAGCTGTACTTCCGCGTGCGATAGCGGATGTCAGTTACCACCTTTTTGGCCAGGTCGTAGTACTGGTTGTAATCCTTTACAGGGTGTAAGAGACCATGACCTCGGAAGTACACAATCTTGTCGCCAACGGTATAGCGAATCTTGGCATTCATGTATTTATTTGGCCCGATGTCGCTGAAATCGGGATGGATTACACCGTAGTCGCCGTAGATGGGTTTGACATCGTCGGGCATGTCGTGCCACAGGCGAGACCACAAGTGAAGTTCGCTACGCAAAACTTCGCTCACGCCATCCTTCTCAACATCACCCACCGTCCGCAGTGCAGACGATGCAGCCACGACGATGTTGCGATAGCGCCTCACGCGTGGATTGTGAAAGAAGAAAGAAATCACAGCTTCTTCGATTCCAGCTGTGTCAGCGTCCGGCAGACTCGCGAAATCAAGAATCAAGTCGACCGCCTCTTCCTTGAGGCCCATTTGAGCTGATCGCTCGACGATGGAACTCCATGTTTCGTCGACTAAGTCCTCGGCGAGATCATCCCGGCGAAGCCGAAACGCGAACCCTTTGTTGAAACTCGCAACTACATCTTTCAGCGAAATCCAAAGTTCATCGTTCCGTTCAAGCCCGTATACGGGGGTTGCATACCGTCCCAGGCCCTTTAGGAGTTGATACCCGAAGATCGTTGCATTGGTGCCATCGGACGCACATGCGTCCGGCATCAGGCCATAAAAGTCGACAAAAAGCTCACCGAGCGGTACGTGCTTCCTAATGTACTGGCAAAACTTGTGGACGTGCTCATCGATCGCAGGCTTCTTGGGATTGATGGGCATCGTCTCAATGAGCGGCTTCGTGATGTTACGCTCTTGACTTGAGAGCGCACCGACAGCCATCACGTCGTACAGTTTGCCCTTCACAATGGGCACGTATACCGGCGACTTCATGTTTCGTTCCCCGCATCAGGAAAAGCGTCCTCGAAGTGTTTCTGCACCTCGCCTTGGCCCAAAAACTCGCGAAACTGGTTGTATTGCCCCGTCTCAAACTGCACTCGACCGGCGACGATGGCCGGATGGATATGCAATTGGTCGGCGAGCATCTGGATGCTTTCCCGCGATGGAGCGAGCCGAGCCGGGCTCCGCTCCCAAACCGCGCGCTTGATAAACGCGTCGCGCGCGATTCTGTTTGCCTCGTTCTCTTTCGATTCTGTCGTGCGTTCAGCACTCGCGATACGTTCGATCCTATCGATAAACGCTTCGCTTGAATCACTTAAGTGTCGCCAGACGTGCGCGACCTCATGCATTAATGTAAACCAGAAATAGTCGATCCGGTCTATCCGTAGCGTCAAACCGATAATTGGCCGCCTTGTCTCGGACATGAGAGCCACGCCGTCCAAAACAGCATTACGTAGTCTTTGTTCGACGATGACGACAATGCCAAGCTTTGCTAAGAACTCGACGGCAAGCCTCGGACCGTTGTCCAGCCAGCTAAGGCGGGCAAGGTCGCGCAGCGTATCGGTAGTGATTTTTGCCGGATCAAATTGCGGCAGCGATTCACCGGCCTCTCTAGCCCGCGTGAGAATTCGCGCTGACCACGCCAGCGTTGAGTAATACGACTTCTCGTCTATCTCGATTCCTTGGAAGCGTCGGCGGAAAAGCACCTCCGCTGGCTCTTTTGGTACCACCTGCTTCAGGAACGATTCCAATCGATCTTCGCTCGTCGCACCGGTTACTCGAATCCCCTTGAACCAGCCGCGGCGTTCCATTTCGCCATAGGGAAACTGCTTCCAGTCGATTGTCAGTGAGGTTTGATCCGCGATCGTAGAGGATCGGCTCGGCTCGGCCCCAATCAGTGCATCGGCTGGGATTCCGAGGCCGACCGACAGAGAGCGGATCATTTGTACGGTGAGCGGACGTTTGCCCGAAAGAACCTCCGATACCCGACTGCGGCTGCCGATCATGGGGACTAGGTCCCTTTGGCGCAATCCCTGCTCTGCCATTCGGAATTCAATGACATCGAGAGGATCGAGAGCGTCGAAAGAAAAGGCGCGCTTTTCGTAGTCCTCGATGAGAAGCGTCAACAGTTCCAGACGTTCAGCGTCGGGCGATCCTGGCGTGGGATCGAGCGCAACTAGACGCTCAGCCTCCTCGAGCGCCTCTCGATGCTGGTCTTCTGTCCTAAGAACTCTGTACTTCATACCTAAAACTTCCGTTTGTCGTATTCGGCGTGAGTGCCGATCCATTTCACCGCAACTACCCCGGTACCGAACGCAACCTGCGTCTCAAGCCGGTAGCTGTTTCCGCGAACATTGAAGATCACGATGTTCTCTGCGAGAAAGCTGGCGGAGGGGTAGCGCAACTTAATGTCGTGCGTTGTCATCCACGTGCTCTGCTTGACGTCCTGAATCCAGTTCGAGACCCATTTTCGGCAATCAGCATGCTCGTCACAAAAGGCGCTTAGCACGCCGAGCCCGATGACTCTCATGTTGCAACTTCTCCGTTGACATCGTCACCTTTCTTTTGTTCCCATGATGGGATCATGGTAAGATTGTTCCCGTTTTGGGATCAAATGTCAACGGCTCCGTCGGCACCAAAGTCGCGTTAGCATTGACGCTTGCCCGGCTTTCACGCGCCCCACCACGTCACACGCAGGCGGCAACGCAGTCAAAGCTGCGATGTGGACGGGGGCATTGGGCGATTTCGATTCGGCAGCGTCCCGCACGCTGGCTGATCGCTTCCAGTTCGGTGCTGAGTTCCCGCAGCTTGCTTCATAATGCAGGCCACACGCTTAAATCACAGCCGTTCAGCCAGTTACGCCGCCGCTACCTGCACGAGAAGTGGATCGTTCTCGGGGAGCCCAAAAGAGTCGGAAGAACATGGAAAAAAAATCGCTATCCGAGCAGGACATCCGCAGCAAGTTCATTTCGCCTGCCCTGATCGAGGCAGGCTGGGACCTCCAACTGCAAATTCGCGAGGAAGTCGCCCTGACTGACGGGCGCGTCGTGGTACGCGGCAACAAAGCTCGTCGCGACGAGAAAACTATCCGCCGGGCCGACTACGTCCTGTATCTGAAGCCCGGCATCCCGCTTGCCGTGGTCGAGGCAAAGGACAACAAGCACTCGGTGCGCGACGGTATCCAGCAAGCACTCGCGTACGCCGACATGCTGGACGTTCCATTTGCGTTTTCGAGCAACGGCGACGGATTCCTCTGGCACGACCGGACCATGCATGATGGCGTCCTCGAACGTGAGATCGGCATCGACGAATTCCCGTCACCGGACGCGCTCTGGCAGCGCTATCTCGCATGGAAAGGCATTGCGCCGGAAGCCGCCCCCGTCTACTCGCAGGATTACCACCCCGGCAAGACCGCCCGCTACTACCAATTGAACGCGGTGAATCGCGCGATCGAGGCTGTGACCAAGGGGCAGCAGCGCATCCTCCTTGTCATGGCGACCGGTACCGGCAAGACCTTCACGGCTTTTCAGATCATTTGGCGTCTGTGGAAAGCCCGTGCAGTAAAGCGCATCCTGTTCCTTGCTGATCGCAATATCCTCGTAGATCAAACCAAGGTCAACGACTTCAAGCCATTCGGCGGGGCGATGACCAAGATCGAAAATCGCACGATCGACAAGTCGTACGAGATATATCTGTCGCTTTATCAGGCCGTCACGGGAACCGAGGAAGAGCAGAACGTCTACCGGGAGTTCAGCCCGGACTTCTTCGACCTGATAGTGATCGATGAGTGTCACCGAGGGAGTGCCGCCGAGGATTCTGCATGGCGCGAAATTCTTGACTACTTTAGCTCCGCAACCCATCTTGGCCTGACGGCAACGCCCAAGGAAACGGCCGAGATATCGAACATCACCTATTTCGGTGAACCGGTCTACACATACTCGCTGCGACAGGGCATCGAGGATGGCTTCCTCGCCCCGTACAAGGTGATCCGGGTCGATCTCGACAAGGACCTCGGCTGGCGACCGACGCAGGGCATGCTCGATAAATCTGGGCAGATCATTGAGGACCGCATCTACAACCAGTCAGACATGAACAAGTCGTTGGTTTTGACGCGACGCGATGAAGCGGTGGCCAGGCGAATCACGGAATTTCTGAAGGCGACGGACCGAATGGCAAAGACCATCGTGTTCTGCGAAGACATCGATCACGCAGCGCGAATGCGTCAGGCACTCGCTAACGCCAATGCTGATCTCGCCGCCAGCAATCCCAAGTATGTCATGCAGATCACGGGCGACAACGCGGAAGGCAAGCTCGAGCTCGACAATTTTATTAATCCGCGTAAGGCCTACCCGGTTATCGCGACTACATCGCGTTTGATGACGACCGGTGTGGACGCGAAGACCTGCCGGTTGGTAGTGCTCGACCGAACGATCAACTCGATGACTGAGTTCAAGCAGATCATCGGGCGGGGAACACGAATCGATGAAGAGCATGGGAAGCTTTGGTTCACGATTCTTGACTTCAAGAAAGCGACAGAACTGTTTGCCGATCCCGCGTTTGATGGTGATCCGGTGGTGGTTTTTGAGCCTGAGCCCGATGCGCCGGTCACGCCCCCCGAGGATGAAGACGAATCCCCGGGGATCGACGGACAGGCAGGAGGCCCATTACCTCCGGGTGGAGATGAACGTGTCCGGTATGTGGTCGACGAGGTGCCCGTGTATGTTGTCAACGAGCGGGTCCAGTACCTCGGTCCGGACGGCAAGCTGATCACCGAGTCGCTGCGTGACTTCACGCGCATTCAGATTGGCAAGCGCTTCGTCTCACTCGATGCATTTCTGCAGGCGTGGAGTGAGGCCGACCGGAAACAGGCGATAATCTCAGAGCTAGAGGAACACGGCATCCTGTTTGATGAGCTGGCCCGCGAGGTTGGCAAGGAGCTGGACCCGTTTGACCTGATCTGCCACATCGCATTCGGACAGAAGCCGCTCACGCGCCGTGAACGTGCCGAGCGCGTGAAGAAACGCGACGCATTTGGAAAATATAGCGACACGGCTCGCAAGGTCCTTCAGGCGCTGCTGGACAAATACGCCGACGACGGGATCGAGAACATCGAACAGCCTGAGGTTCTGAAGCTCACCCCGCTCGACCTGCTTGGATCGCCGGTCGAGATCATCAGTGCATTCGGCGGTCGTGCCCAGTATCAGGCCGCGCTGCGCGAACTTGAACGCGCCCTCTATCAGTAACGCATTAACAACGTATTCATGACTATCAGTTCCACCTTCATCAAGTCCATACAGGACATCATGCGCCAAGACGCGGGTGTCGATGGCGACGCGCAACGTATCTCGCAGTTGACGTGGCTGTTCTTCCTGAAAATCTTCGACGATCAGGAAACCGAGCTTGAGCTAATGCGCGATGGGTTCCGCTCGCCGCTGCCGGAACGGCTGCGCTGGCGTAACTGGGCGGCGGACCCCGAGAGCATTACCGGCGACGAGCTCTTGACGTTCATTAATGACGACCTGTTCCCAACCCTGAAGGAACTGGATGCCGATGCGCAGCGCAATGCGCGCGGCTTTGTCGTGCGCGAGGTGTTCGGCGACGCATATAACTACATGAAGTCGGGCCAACTGGTGCGCCAGGTGGTCAATAAGATCAACGAGGTCGACTTCAACAGCCAGTCGGAACGCCACCAATTCAACGACCTATACGAAAAAATCCTCAAGGATTTGCAGAGTGCCGGTAATGCCGGGGAGTTCTACACGCCGCGTGCTGTGACGCAGTTCATGGTCGACCAAATCAACCCCCGGCTTGGCGAACGTGTGCTCGACCCGGCGTGCGGTACGGGCGGCTTTCTGGCCTGCGCGATTGAGCACCTGAAAGGCCAGCGCAAGCACGTGGATGACGACGCGGTACTACAGAATTCAATCCGGGGCGTCGAGAAAAAACAGTTGCCGCATCTGCTCTGCGTGACCAATATGCTGCTGCACGGCATCGAGGTACCGTCGCAGATTCGTCACGACAACACGCTGTCGCGTCCGCTGGCGGACTATGGCACTCGCGATCTGGTTGACGTGATCCTGACCAATCCTCCGTTCGGCGGCACCGAAGAGCCGGGTATCGAGACGAACTTCCCGGCTGATGTGCGTACGCGTGAAACGGCCGACCTGTTCCTTGTGCTGATCATTGAGTTGCTGAAGCACAACGGACGGGCGGCGGTCGTGTTGCCAGACGGCACGCTGTTCGGCGAGGGCGTGAAGAGCCGAATCAAGGAAAAGCTGCTCACCGAATGCAACTTACACACGATCGTGCGTTTGCCGAATGGTGTCTTCGCGCCCTACACCGGCATTAAGACAAACCTGCTGTTCTTCACGAAGGGGACGCCGACTCGCGAAGTCTGGTACTACGAGCATCCCTATCCCGCCGGGTACAAAAGCTACTCGAAGACCAAGCCGATTCGCATCGAAGAATTTGCGCCGGAGAAGGCATGGTGGGGCAGTGAAGAAGGTGGCTTCGCGAGCCGTGTCGAAAACGAATTCGCATGGAAGGTCAGTATCGACGCGCTGAAGGCGAACGGCTACAACCTTGACCAAAAGAATCCGCACCGGGCAGAGGAAGAGAGTCACGACCCGGATGAATTGCTGGCGCAGTACCAGCGACTGACCGATGAGGTTCAGGCGTTGCGCGAACAGCTCAAAGGAATCTTGGCGGATGCGTTGGAGGGGCGAGCATGAACCTCCAGGAAGGTTTTGACTTGCTGGCCAAAGCGCCGGACGCCGTCACACGCTTGCGAGAATTGATTTTAAGTTTGGCCGTGGCTGGCAAGTTGGTGCCTCAGAACGCTAACGATGAGCCAGTTGATGCGCTATTGTTTCGCGTCGAAGCAGAGAAAATCCAATTAAGCGGCAAGCGTAATACGCAGCCTGATCGGGTACATGCCGAGATAGCTTTCGGGGAAGCGGCCATCACGATTCCAGATAGCTGGAAATGGGTAAGACTTCAGCAGATTGCTGACGCTCGCTTGGGGAAAATGCTTGATAAGGGAAAGAACACCGGCTCTCCATACCCCTATCTTCGCAACACCAACGTTCAATGGAATCGATTTAATCTTGGCGACGTCAAGATGATATTCCTTGAGCCCCACGAGTTGGATGAATATCGTGTCCGATACGGCGATCTGTTGATATGCGAAGGCGGGGAGCCTGGGCGGTGCGCTATTTGGCGCGACCAGATTGCAGAAGTGTACTTTCAGAAGGCGCTGCATCGAGTTCGGCCTTATGGTGGGATTCTTCCGGACTATATTGCGCTTTGTCTCGAAATTGATGCGAAGACTGGCCGTTTAGAGAAGTACTTCACTGGCGCGACGATCAAACATTTCGCAGGGCGGGAATTGGCGCGCTATTGTTTTCCGCTGCCACCTATTAATGAGCAGGCCCGAATCGTCACGAAAGTCGACGAGCTGATGTGCCTGTGCGATGAATTAGAGGCACGTGGACGTCTGGAAGCGGATCAGCATGCACGACTGGTCTCGACCTTGCTTGATTCATTGGGCACGAGCGGGTCGCCGCACGTGCTCGCCGAGAACTGGAGGCGGGTGTCCGCGTATTTCGATCTTCTGCTAGATCGCCCGGAGGCTGTGGACGCGTTTGAGCAGACTATCCTGCAGCTTGCCGTGCGCGGATTTCTCGTGCCGCAGGATTCGAGTGACGAGCCTGCTGAGGAGCTGCTGCGAAAGATTCGGGTAGAGAAGGATCGGTTGTTCGCTGGAGGTAAGATCAAGCGAGACAAGCCAGTCGCGCCGATCAGCGACGATGACAAGCCCTGTGAATTGCCTACAAGTTGGCAGTGGGTAAGGCTTGCGGATATTGCGACGCAAATCACAGATGGCGCGCATCACACGCCGGAATACACGCCGCAGGGCGTTCCGTTCCTATCAGTTAAAGATATAAGCGCCGGTCGCCTTGATTTTTCGGACACTCGGTTTGTCTCGGAGGAAACCCACGCAGAGCTTTCGATGCGGTGCAATCCGAAACCGGGTGATGTTTTGCTGACGAAGATCGGCACAACAGGTATAGCTGTTGTCGTAGACGATGATCGACCATTTAGCTTATTTGTGAGTGTCGCACTGATCAAATTGCCAACTGCGCTCATCAACAGCGACTATCTCGCGCTTCTCATCAACTCTCCGGAGGTCCGGCAGCAATCAGCCGATGGGACAGAAGGAGTCGGCAATAAGAATTTGGTTCTCAAGAAGATTTACTCATTCCTGCTACCACTGCCACCTCTCAGCGAACAGCAGCGTATCGTTAATCGGGCCAGTGAACTTCGGCGTTTGTGTGCACATCTACGAGACCGCCTGCGGGTAACGCAGAGTTGTCAGACACGCTTTGCGGAGGCTTTAGTCGAACAATCGTCGCTGGCCGATTCTGAGAGCTATGAGTCTGGTGTGATCGAGGCCGCCTAAGCTGGGACGAGACAAAGAACGGAGCGGGTGCCGTAGAAAGCGCCCTTGCTCTCCATGCCGCGCGCTGGCTGAGTCGTTCGAACCGACCGGCGAGCGCCCAGCCAACACGGCGGTACGCCGCATCCGTTGTCCGTGCTGCTCAATGACGTGTTCACCCACTTCGACAAGCTGTGGAGAGCACGGCCGAGTTGACAACAGGCGTGGGTAGCACCGCATCGGCGCCGCCGCGTGGTCGAGCAGGCTCAAAATAACCACTCATTGACCTCGCCGAATCCAAGTCTGCACTGTGAACTGGCCTCCGCAAGCATCTCGTCACAGGTTTCGGGCTGCCAATCACCTGGAACAGGCCAGTTTGCTTAAAAAATGAGCACAATACGCCCATCCGCCCCCGAAACGCCCTGGCGATGCCGATTGTTGCGGCGCACCGCACATTACAAAGCTTTCTATTTGAGACGTGCGGCCGTGATAGCGATCGACTGGCCGGGCCATAGTTACCCCTTGTCCGCGTCACACGAAGCCGCCAGCGTGCCGGAAAACGAGCCGGAGGGGGATTCCCGGTGCTGGGAGCTGGCGAAAGTCACCCAAATGGGCGAAACTGGCAGAAATTACCGACTTGCGCAATCTTGATCTGCCCCTTTGGCTCGTCTGGCCGGTCTGTGCTACATTTCTTTTGCCAAAGCGGCGTTTTCGGGTGATTCCCGCCCAATTCTTGCCAAACTTCGCTCTCGGCACGTCGACCTCACCGTTGCCTGCGTGATTTTCTCCACCGCCTGAGCGCTACGCGCCGACGCGCCTTGCAAATCACACCCGCAGCATCGTCACGTTCCTGAAACGCCCTGCAGTAGCCTCGCGTTTCAGCTTTTCCCACATGCTGAGCTTGCGACCGGATACCCATCCGGCGATAACGCTCGCCTTGATAATTAAGGATACCTGATCATGAACAGGAAAAATCCTACACCGTTTTTCTCTCTCGGCCGAACGGTAGCGACGCCCGGCGCGCTCGACCTTCTCGACAGAACCGGCACCAACGCGGCCGAACTATTGCGCAGGCATCAGTGCGGGGACTGGGGAGCCATCTGCCTCGCCGATGCTCGCTCAAACGATCTGGCCGTGACGAACGGAATGCGCCTTCTTTCGGCCTATGAACTGGGCGATAAGCGTGAGCGAGTATGGATCATCACCGAGGCTGATCGGCGCGTGACGACTCTGCTGCTGCCGGACGAATATTGATGGAGCTCACCGTGCAGAAACTTCATCCCGCCTTGCGACCCGGACGACGCCTCACGATTGTTGGTTCGAACGCTCCGACCTTCAGTTTCCAGGGCAGTTTCGATTCGACGTGCGCCTTGCATGCGGCAGCAATGGCGTTAGCGATGCAAGGGTGCGTGACAAACCCGCTTCGTGCGCTGTCGCGGCGAACTAGTCGCGAAGCCGAATATGTCAAAAAAGCGACGCCGTTCTGGCACACCGGAATTTCGCTAGACGAACTGCAAACGCTAATCCGGGAGCTCAACTGGGGATTGCGACCTGCCGTCTTCGAAGAAGCGCACGCGCACGTCCTCCGATTCAGTGAGCGCGAAGTGCTACTTGGACGACCGGTGATCGTGACGTGGCGCGAATTACATCGGGCGACTTTGCATGCGGTACTCGCAGTAGGCATCGAAGGGCGGCAGACCGGCCGGACCTTCGAAGGGCACACGCTGCTGCTGATTGATTCCGCTGAGAGCGAGCCAATCCTCGCGGTTTACAACGCGCGGTTGACGTGGACAACAGGACGCGGCAGGAAGGCCGAGTACGCTCAATACGTGACTGCGTTCGAGCGCCGCAAGGTAGTACTCGCGGGCGCGATGTCGATCCGAAGCGGAACGCCGCCGTAGCTCCCGCAACGGCCTGCGTTTTGGCTGTGGTGCGGAATCCGCGCAATGTTCGCCAAACGACTTGAGCGCCAATTTTAGCGGTTCGAAGAGGCCCGAGAGTGTGATCCCTAGCACGTAGCAGATGGTCGCCAGTGTCTCGACCGTGGGATTGCCAATCCCGCGTTCGATGGCACTGACGACGTGTCCGGTCAAGACACGCTTCGTAGGGTAGTTCCTCCTGCGACTTGTCCGCCTCAATCCAGCACACATTGACCATGCCCGCCGAAACGGCGCGTGATATGAATGTGCCCGCGTGACTGCAACGCGTTGCTGCTCTGCGACGCACAACGGCTATGCAAGCGAGGTGATAATCACCACTTCAGCTCGACCTTGCCTGCGAACACGCCATGTCCCGACAAAAGAACGATTCGCTTCCACTGCCTCCACTCGATCCGGCCAGATATGAAGGCCACGAAACGTGGACCAACAAGCGGTGGGCTTGGGAATTTTTGCTGCGCAACCCCAACTTCCAAGCGGCGTGCGATGGCCTTGAAGAAGACGCGACGCTGCAAAAGAAGCGGGCCATTGCCAGAAAATTTGGGTTGGCTGAGTTCAAGCACTATGACGAGCCGTACGAGTCCGGCAACAGCAAATCTACTGAGCCGATGTTCATCTCAAAGGCTGTATCGCCAATCCGACCTCAACGCCAACGTAACGGTCGCTGGACCCGTCTGGTAACAATCCAACCCGGGCAGCTCGCCCTTCGTTTCGACCTCCGTCTTGCTCTTGCAGACGATAGGATTCTCGATGCGCAGGTTGAGACCGCGCGAAAAATCCTTGAGAAACAACTAGATCGATGGCGCAAAGCCGAAGAGATAGTCCCGAAGAAGGGTCGACAACGGCCAATGCCGCGGTTACTCCTTCAGCTAAAAATTCTCGACGCGCGAACTCAAGCGGACACTCTTGCTGAGCAGGCCGCACTCGTATGGGGTCCGGGAGCACCCGCAAAGAGATTGACGGACTCCTTGGATGATGCGATGAACGTCGCCACGAACGATTATTTGCTTCTCGCCGCAATGGGGGATGATCGTCCACCGCGCAAGTAGAACATTATTCACGACTTCAAGATCGTCGACGCTAACCAGGGCCATTAGCGCCGACGACCGGCACTAACTGGGCCTGCTAAACCCTTTCGACAACGCCGGGTCTGGCCTGAATAATCCTCAGCAATCCGCCACGGTGGCGGATCGTTCGCAAGGAGGATTTATGGCTTACCCGCTCGCACACCGCTCTGCCGCCGCTGCGGCAGATTGCCCGCCCGGCAACCGCGCTCACCGCCGCTTGATCAAACGCGATCAGGTGCTCGAACGCACGGGGTTGTCGAATACGGTCATGTACGAACTCATCGCGCAAGACCGCTTCCCGAAACCGGTGAAGCCGACCGGCGGCCGCACGTCCGCATGGGTCGAGGACGAAGTGGACGCGTTCATCGCGTCGTGCATCGCCGCTCGCGACTCGGAGCAGGCTTCCGCCTAACCGCCCCCTTCTTCCCCTCGAAGCTGTAAAAGCGAGTACCCCTTCGGACGGAGTGGAAGGAGTGGAAGTGTTTTCAATTTCTGATCTGAGAAAAAGCTACGCTTTCCTCCCGATCAATTCAGAAAAACCATCCACCTCCTCCACCTCCTCGCGCGTTCCGGTTTTTTTGTCGAAGAGGGAAGGGAAAAATACATTTACATAGGATACCTACTCATGTCAGCAAATAAGAAACACCTGCAGCGTCATAAGCAGTTGCTGCATGGTTCCCGGCCAACCATATTCCAAACCTATCCAGAGAAAGGGAACGTCGGGGGCGCTCAGCATTTTTTCGGAACCTTGAAGGAATGTGGCCCGAGGATTGAAGCTGCGGTACGCCAAGGTTTGGCGGTAGGCGTCGCCCTAAACGAGTTCCGCGACGGCATCCGTAAATCAACGCACATCGTGCGCATCAATGCGTTCTTCGTCGACCTCGACGGCGGCGTCACCCGCGACGACATCGACCAATTTCCGATCAAGCCGGACATCTTGACTGAAACGTCGCCCGGCCACTACCAAGTCGTATGGCTCGTCGATGGTTGCCCGATCGAAGCGTATCACGGCGTTCAGGCGTTCCTCGCCAAAAAGCTGGGCGGCGATCCCAACGTGACCGACGTGACGCGCTGCATGCGTCTCGCGGGCACGCTCAACCGGAAAAACGGGCAGAGCCATCTGGTCAGTATCATTTCGTCTGCTGAAGGCGAAGCACGCAAGCCGATCACGTTTAGCGAGTTCAAGCGTGCATTCGGCATGAAGCTGAAGCGCAAGCAAGCGCCGCAGAAGCAACCGCGTATCGTCGAAACGAATGACCTTGAGGAAGTGCGCGGCACCTTGGAGAAGATTTCCGCCGAGGATCGTTCCATCTGGCTCACGGTCGGTATGGCGCTACATTCGTTCATGCCTAACGATCAGGGGAAGGCGCTGTGGGACCAATGGTCCAAGACGGCTCCGGGTAAATTCGATCAGGCTGAGCAAGATCGAGCGTGGCGCAACTTCAAGCCGAACGGCGGCATTACGAAGCAGACGCTCTTCTTCTACGCGAACCAGTCATTGCGCAACGCCAAGCAAGTTGACGTGCCGACCACGGAAGCCGATCACGCGAACCTGTTCGTTGCGACGTACAAGGGTCAAGTCGCGTTCGACCACCGTACTTCGACCTGGTGGGTGTTCGACGACATCTGGAAGAAAGCGCCGCATCTGGCGCTGCGTCATTGTAAGGCGATGATCGAAGCCCTGATCGAAACGGTGCGCGGCGTTCGATCCGAGAAGCAGAGCGGCCTCCTGTCGGCCCTCCAGCGTCAGGCGACCGCGTCTTCGCTTGCCGCGATCCTGCGCCACGCCTCCCTCGATGCCGACATGGAGACTTCCAGTTCGCGATTCGATAACAATCCGAACCTGCTAGGAGTAGAGAATGGTGTGATCGAACTCATCTCCGGGAAGCATCGCCCTGCTCGCTCAGAGGATTTCATCACCTTGCGCTGTGGTGCTGCTTACGACGCCGAAGCCAAGAGCCCCGAGTTCATGAAGTTCATCGACAGCATTACCGAGGGTGACAAGGAATTCGCTCGGTACATTCAGCGCGCACTCGGCTATAGCGCGTTCGGGCACACCCGCGAGCAGGTGTTCTTCCTGATTATCGGACCAGGCGCCAACGGCAAGGGTGTGCTGCTTCGCGCGATCACGAAGGCCCTCGGCGACTACGGGAAGACGGTCGCGCCGAACTTGCTCCAACGTGCGTATGCCAGCAATCCGAACTCGCCGAGCCCGGCGGTCATGGCGTTGAAGGGCGCGCGCCTGTACGCTTGCACCGAATTCGACGGGCAGAAGCGTTTTGACGAAGCATTCGTCAAGCAGCTCAGCGGCAGCGACGTGCTGACAGGCCGAAGCAACTTCGGGGAGCAGGAAACGTTCACGCCGGTCGGCAAACTCTGGCTGTCGCTGAACTCCGATCCCGAGATCGCGTATGACAACGCCGCCATGTGGCGTCGCATTCGCGTCATTCCGTTAATGCGTCGCTTTAACGGCGAGGACTGCGATCCTGACCTCGACGCGAAGCTCGCCAACGAACTGCCGGGTATCCTTAACTGGCTCATCGAGGGAGCGCGACAGTATCACGCGCGCAAACTCGGCACGTGCAGCAAGGTGACACGTGCGACCGAGCAGTTGCGGACGCGCTCGGACACCGTCCGCTCGTGGCTCAGCTCCTGTTGCACTGTACGCGACGGCGCGCCGATTCAGGGAGCGAACGAGGTGTACCGCAGTTACGTAGCGCACACCCGCAACAACGGACGTGCGGCCCTGCCGATCGCGAAGTTCAACGCCAAGCTCGAACAGCGTGGAATGCACCATGTTCGTCGCGCCGCGTTCAATGGCTGGAAGGGCTTCGTCCTGAAGCGCGACTGACCCGACGCCCGGGGTAGTGGTTAGCCCCGGGCCTTTCTTCATCGTTTCCCCTGTGTTCACCGGTTCCTTGCAAAGCGCACTCGCGCCATTACGCGGACCTCGTGACTACAGACGAAAGCGACCGGGGCCGGTGGGCGCAGCGACCTCGCCGGACACTGCAGTATCAAAATAGCGCGGCCCACAGCAGAGGTGCTGCATTTCCTTTCCGCCCTCTAGGTTTGCGCCTCGATCGCCGCGAGGGGTTCCCCCGCTTTTAGCGCGGCCAAGTAATCCGCCCATTGTTGCATCATGGTTCGCCGTTCTTTTAGGAATTTGGTGCGATTGTATGCGGTGCCTAGCGCGTCCGGAACCTTGTGCGCAAGTTGATGCTCGATCACTTCCGGCTTTACGTGCAGTTCCTCGTGCAAAATTGTGCGAGCCATCGCCCGAAATCCGTGACCAGTGATCTCCGTCTTTGTGTCGTATCCCATCCGCCGCAGCGCCGCGTTGATTGCCGCCTCGCTCATCGGTTTCCGCGTGTCGCGTCCGGGAAACACGTAAGTCTTCTGCCCTGTCAGCGCATGCAGTTCTCGTAAGATCGTCACGGCCTGTGTGGATAGGGGAACGAGATGCTCGGTCTTCGTTTTGGTTACGAGATAACGCCACTCCGCCTTATCGAGATCAAAGCCCAACCACTCGGCCTTACGCAATTCGCCGGGCCGTACGAACAGGAGCGGAGCCAACTGCAACGCACTCTTCACGACAAAAGTGCCGCGAAAGGCATCGATGGCGCGCAGTAGCTCTGCCACCCTCGTGGGCTCGGTGATGGATGCGAAATTCTCGTGCCGAACTGGCGGAAGGGCACCTCTCAAGTCGGACGACGGATCACGTTCGGCTCGCCCTGTCGCCACGGCGTAGCGGAACACCTGTCCGCAGTTCTGCAATGCTCGATGGGCCGTATCCTTCGCCCCGCGCTCTTCGATCCGCCGAATGACCGCCAGCAGCTCGGGGGCGGCAATTTCGGCGACAGATCGGTTGCCGAGCCAGGGGAAGATGTCTTTTTCGAGACGCTGGATGACCTTATCCGCGTGACTTTCAGCCCAGGTGGGCGACTGGCGAGCGAACCATTCACGCGCGACCACTTCGAACGAATTCGCGGCTCGCTCAAGTGTCGCCGCCTTCGTAGCCTTTTTGTGCTCGCCAGGGTCGATTCCGTGCGTGAGGAGTTTGCGCATCTCGTCCCGGCGCTCGCGTGCGTCCTTGAGTCCGACATCCGGGTAAACGCCAAGCGATAGTCGCTTCTCCTTGCCCTCGAATCGGTACTTAAAGCGCCACCACTTGCCGCCGGTAGCGGAGACCTCAAGGTACATGCCGCGTTCATCGAATAGACGATAGAGCTTGCCAGTCGGCTTCGCGTTGCGAACGCCTACGTCAGTTAGTGCCATGCTCGTTTACTCCTTGGGGAGCACAGTGCGCGTTGCATCAAGAAATGCGCGAAGCTGGGCCGTCTCCGACGGACTCAGATTCATGCGACGCACGCCAAGGCGGATCGACAGCGCGCCGTCGCTATCCACGGAAAAGCGCATCGCCGCCTCCAGCCGAACGGCTTCATCGCGCTGGGCAGCGCGCTCCTCCTTTCGTACCTCGCTTGGATCGACTCCTGCGGCAAGTAGCGCGTGGGCCTCGTCTCGCAGATTCCGCGCCGCTGCGAGCGTCACTTCCGGGTACACGCCGAACGACAGGGTTTTCTCCTTGCCGCCGAACCGGTACTTGAGCCGCCAGTACTTGGCCCGGCTAGGAACGACGAGCAGATAAAGACCACCGCCGTCGAACAGCTTTCTGGGCTTCTCGGCGGGCTTCGCATTCTTGATGGCGGTATCGGACAGCGCCATTTGGGGAATACTGGGTTGGCTGGGCGGACAGTTGCCCCAAAAGTTTTCCCCTTTCGGGTCCGGATGTCAACGGATGAACTCGAACCCTATAGCTAATAAAAAACCCCGTAAGGCTTGATCTTACGGGGTTTTTCGGACTTTCTCGAATTTCTTCGGATGAATTCTTGGTGGAGCGGAGGAGGATCGAACTCCCGACCTTCGCATTGCGAACGCGACGCTCTCCCAGCTGAGCTACCGCCCCAACAGTCGATCATCATACACACGCATTTCCGCGCTTGGCAATAGGGGTTCCGTCACCCCGGCGCGTCACTTTGACGGCGCGCCGGCCAGCACCCATTCGACCACGGAGCGCAGCTCCGCGTCGCTCATGCGCGGATGCGCCGGCATCGGAATCGCGCCCCAGACGCCGGAGCCACCGTCCTTCACTTTCTTCGACAGCTTCGCGACGGCCTGCGGATCGGACTTGTAGCGGGCGGCGATGTCCTTGAACGACGGGCCGACGAGCTTGCGGTCCACTGCGTGGCAACCCATGCACGCGTTGCCTCGCGCGACCTTGAGGCCGTCGCCGACGTCCGCCTGCGCCGTGCCGAGCGCACCGGCTGCGAGCGCCGCGGCTGCGGCGCCCTGCACCATCCATTGCCTGATCTTCGTTTGCGTCGACTTCATTGCGGCGTTGCCTTCGGGTTGCCCGGGTGCACACTCGATGAATTCGAGATCGGTGCCGGCGGTTGCAGCGGCGTGGACTGGACCGACGCATCGGGCACCGCGCCGACCGTCGCGGCATCCGCAGGCGCGGCGGCGGCCTGCGCGCCGGACGCCCCGCTCGGCGACGCGGCCTGCAATGCCTGCGCGTCCTGCGGCTGGATGTACTGGAACACCTTCACGACCTTCTCGACGCCCGGCACCTGGCTGGCTGCATCGGCGCCGCGATTGCCTTCGTCGACCGTCACGAGCCCCATCAGGTAGACGTTGCCGCGCTCGCTGACGACCTTGTAGTAATTCGCCGACAGCCCCTTCGTTGCGATCAGCTCGGACTTCACGCGCCCTTCGAGGTACGAGTCGTTCGCGCGCGACGACAGCGACGACGACGGCTCGACCGACAGCTCGTTGACGATGCCGTTCACGTTGTTGATGCCGCGCACGATTTCCTCGGCGCGCTGCTTCGACGCATTGTTCGGCACTTCGCCCGTCAGCAGCACGCGGCGGTTGAACACCGTCACGTTCACGTGCGACTGATCCGGCAGCCCGTTGTTGATTTGCGAGAGCGACTTGACCTGGATCTCGCGATCCTCCGTCTGCGCGCCGAGCGTACGGCGATCGGTCGCGATCAGCGCGCCGCCGCCGGCCGCCGCCCCAAGCACGCCGAGCACGCAGCCCTGCAGGGACATCGCGAGGCCCGCCGTCAGCGCGGCGAGCAACGTGGTTCTGACGAGCGTCTGTTTGACGCGGCTTTGATTCATCGACGGCTCTCCTTCGTTCAATCCTCACCCAGCAGCATCGCGTCGATGCCGTCGCACAGGCAGTGGATGGTCAGCAGATGGACTTCGTGGACGCGTGCCGCACGCGAGGCGGGCACGCTGATCGGAATATCGGTGTCGGACAGCGCGGCCCCGACGGCATGGCCGTCGCCGCCCGTCAGCGCGACGACGGTCATCTCGCGCTCGTGCGCCTCGTCGATCGCGGCCAGCACGCGCGGCGACGCGCCGCTCGCGTCGAGCACCAGCAGGATGTCGCCGGTCTGCCCGAGCACGCGCACCTGCTGCGCGAACAGCTGATCGGCGGCGACTGCCCCCGTGAGACCGCCCTGCGACGCATCGGTGGCCAGCGCAATCGCGGGAAGGCCCGGACGCTCGCGCTCGAAACCGCCGACGAGCGACACGGCGAGGTAGTGCGCTGCGGCGGCCGACGGGCCATCCCCGCATGCGACGATCTTGTTGCCGTTCGCCAGCGCGGCGAACATTGCGTCGACCGCGGCCGCGATCGGCAACGACAGCGCATCGGCCGCTTCGGCGTGAAGCGCGGCGCTGTCGCGGAAATGTTGCTGAATACGTTCGACTGACATCGATTCCTGGTGAACTGGGCGCGCATGGCACGCAGCGCGCAACGTCATGGGTGCGGCGAGTTTACCGCACTCCGGCACCCTCTCCGGGGGTATGGCAAGAACTCTTTACATCTCGTCACAGCTCGCGGCTACGCATCGTCGGCACGAAATGCATCGCGCAGCCACTCGAGCCGACCCGCCTCGAACGCGACGACGTCGAAACGGCATGCGGCACCCGCGCCGTGCCGCGCCCAGAAATGGAGCGCGGCCGCGACCAGACGCCGCCGCTTGCGCAAGCCGACGCTCGCGGCCGCGCCGCCATGCCGGGCGCTGCGCCGCGCGCGCACCTCGACGAACACGAGCGTGCCGTCGGGCGTGCGCATCACCAGGTCGAGTTCGCCGCCGCGCATCGTCACGTTCGCCGCGACGAACGCGAGACCGCGACGTTCCAGGAACTGCCGCGCGCGCTGCTCGAACGTCGCGCCAATCGATCTTGATCGCGCCGTGCCGGAAAAGTTGCCGCCGCCGGTCGGCAAACTGCGCTTGTTACCCGGCGCGGCCGGCGCCGCGTGGCACAATGCCGTCCTTGTTCCGCCTGCGCCGCGATTGCGCGCATTGCCTGCCATGACTGCCCTCCTCGAACTCGCGCAAACGCAGCACTACCCGGACGCCGCGCTCTACGTGGTCGCGACGCCGATCGGCAACACCGCCGACATCACGCTGCGCGCGCTGCACGTGCTCGGCCTGGCCGACCGCATCGCGGCCGAAGACACCCGCAACACGGGCCAGCTGCTGGCCCGCTACGGCATCTCGAAACCGCTCGTCGCCGTGCACGAGCACAACGAGCGCGAAGCCGCGCTGCGCGTGATCGAACTGCTGCGCGCGGGCGAACGCGTCGCGTACGTGTCGGACGCCGGCACGCCCGGCATTTCGGACCCCGGCGCGCGGCTCGTCGACGCCGTGCGCGCGGCGGGCTTCCCGGTGATTCCGCTGCCGGGCGCGAGCGCGGCCGTGACCGCGCTGAGCGTGGCGGGCGACTGGGCCGGCGCGTTCACGTTCGCGGGCTTCCTGCCGCCGAAGCCAAAGCAGCGTGCGAGCGCGCTGCAGGCGCTCGTGCGACACCCGTACGCACTGGTGTTCTACGAAGCGCCGCACCGGATCACGGACACCGTCGCCGCCCTCGCTGACGCGTTCGGCCCGGCGCGCCGGCTGCTGATCGCACGCGAGCTCACCAAGCTACACGAGCAGCTGTTCCAGGGCACCCTGGCCGAAGGACAGAGCTGGCTCGCCGGCGATGCGAACCGGCAGCGCGGCGAGTTCGTCCTGGTCGTCGAAGGCGCGCCGGCCGACGTCGGCGAAGCCGACGACACCGCGCACGACGCGCTGCTCAAGCTGCTGCTGGAAGAAGTGCCGGTGAAGAGCGCGGCGAAGCTCGCGGCCGCGCTGACGGGCGCATCGCGCAACGCGCTGTATGCGCGCGCGCTGGCGCTGAAGGAAGGCTGACGCGCGAGCGCGGGCGGCACCCGCCGCCCGGCACGCGGAAACGAAAAAGGGCTGCCCGAAGGCAGCCCTTTTGCATGTGCGGACGAACCGCCGCGTTACTTCGACGACAGCGACGCGAGCATTTCGTCGCGCGCCTCGCGCGCTTCCTGCGGCGACAGCCCTTCGATCTTCACGCGGCCGGTGCCGGCATGCACGAGGCCGATCATCTTGGCGGCCGCATAAGACAGGTCGAGCACGCGGCCGCGCTTGTACGGCCCGCGATCGTTGACCTTCACGACGACCCACTTGCCGCTCGACGCGTTCGTCACCTTGATGTACGACGACAGCGGCAGCGTGCGGTGCGCGGCGGTCAGCGCGTTCATGTTGAAACGCTCGCCGTTCGCGGTGCGGCGGCCGTGGAAATCCCGGCCATACCACGATGCCCGGCCCGTCTGGCGGAAGTCAGACACGTCCTTGCCGTCGATCGGCTCGGCGTCCGCCAGCGACGACTTCTTCGCGTCCTTGCTGTCGGCAGCCGGCATCGATGCCAGCGCGGAATCGAAGTTCAGTTGCTGCTTGTCGTCGTCCGCTTTCGCGGCAGCGGCCGTCTTGTTGACCGCGTTCTTCTGGTTGGCGCTGCCGGTGGTCTGGCTGGATGGCACCGCACAGCCCGTCAGCGCGAAAAATAATGCAATGGTCCCGAATCGAGTCGGAAAACGAAAGTTCATCGACGTGTCGCCTTCTGGTTCGGGCCGCACCGATACAACGCTGCTCAACAACGCAGATACGCGGCCCGGACGGCAAATGCGTGCACGCCCCGCTCGGCTAAGCGAGCAGGCGGCTAGCATGGGCGCGGCTTTCGTCTCTGCCGCAACCGTCCTGATTAGTTTTCACGTCTGGCGCAACCTGTCCCCGGCAGCCTGACCAGACCCCACATGCCGCCATCGAACATGGCTATCACGTTCGCGCGCGTGGCGTACGGCCAACGCACAGGAACGGCGGCACAGGCCTCATCCGGCGGAGCGGCAGCAGGGCCGCAGAACGGGCGCGCAGCACCCGGCCGGACAAGACGTGAGCACCGAATGCTCGGTGCTGGATACACCGCCGGACTCCCCGGCGGTCGATGCTTGACGGTGAATCCGACACCCCTTTTTTAACGGGGCCGAAACACCAGCGAATTGCGTGAAATTCACGCGCAATGGGCCGCATTATACATAAACCAAAAGCCCGGCTAGAAAAGCGCCCCTTCCGGACCATTGATTCTCACTATGAGTGTAACAATCGGCATGCTCCGGGATTGCCCGGAACCGCGCACCCGACGCCGCGCCGCAGGGCGGGCAGGCAGCGCGCGCGACCGGTACAATCGCTCCTTTTAGCCGCCGGTGTCCCCATGAAAGTCACGCTCATTCCGGTCACGCCGTTCCAGCAGAACTGCTCGCTGCTCGTCTGCGAGAAGACGGGCCGCGCCGCCGTCGTCGATCCCGGCGGCGACATCGAACGGATCGAACAGGAGATCGCGCGGCAGAACGTGCAGGTCGAGAAGGTGCTGCTCACGCACGGCCACGTCGATCACTGCGCGGGCGCGAAGGCGCTCGCGACACACTACGGCGTGCCGATCGTGGGACCGCAGGAAGACGAGCGCTTCTGGATCGAGCAACTGCCGATGCAGAGCCAGCGCTTCGGCTTCCCGGCCGCCGAGGCGTTCGAGCCGGACCAATGGCTGAAGGACGGCGACACCGTGCGGTTCGGCGACGAGACGCTCGAGGTCTATCACTGCCCGGGCCACACGCCCGGCCACGTCGTGTTCTTCAGCCGCGCGCATCGCGTCGCGATCGTCGGCGACGTGCTGTTCGCCGGCTCGATCGGGCGCACCGATTTCCCGCGCGGCAACCACGCGGACCTCGTGCGTTCGATCAAGGAGAAGCTGTGGCCGCTCGGCGACGATGTCACGTTCGTGCCGGGCCACGGCCCGGTGTCGACGTTCGGCGACGAGCGCCGCACGAACCCGTTCGTGTCCGACAAGGTGTTCGGATGAACCAGACCGCCATCCCCGAAATCTACGTCAGCACCGACGTCGAGGCCGACGGCCCGATTCCCGGCCCGCACTCGATGCTGAGCTTCGCGTCGGCCGCCTATACCGAGGACAAGCAGCTGATCGCGACGTTCTCGGCGAACCTCGAGACGCTGCCCGGCGCGCAGGCCCACCCGGTGCAGGAAGCGTGGTGGAAGACGGAGCCCGAAGCGTGGGCCGCGTGCCGGCGCGACCTGCAGGCGCCCGAGGCGGCGCTGGTCGCGTACGTCGAGTGGGTCGAGGCGCTGCCCGGCAAGCCGGTATTCGTCGCGATGCCGGCCGGTTTCGACTTCACGTTCATGTTCTGGTACATGATGCGCTTCGCGGGACGCTGCCCGTTCTCGTGGTCGGCGCTCGACATCAAGACGCTCGCGTTCGCGATGACGGGCCTGCCGTACCGCAAGGCGATCAAGCCGCGCTTTCCGAAGCACTGGTTCGACGATCACCCGCACACGCACGTCGCGCTCGACGACGCGATCGAGCAAGGCGCGCTGTTCTGCAACATGCTCGCCGACCTGCGCCGTCAGCAGGCCGCGCTCGCGGGCCTCGCCGTGTCGGACACCGATCGGTCGGAAAACGCGGGGGCGGGACAAAACCCCACGGATCCGCGAGCAAATTAGCGAATCTCGCTCAACAGCGCCGCGTCAGATTGCCTTTCCTTTCCCGGCCCTCTAACATTCAGCGTGTTGTGGCTGCCGCATGGAGGCGCAGGTGACGCTCGATTCCTTTTCGCAAAAAATCCTTCGCCTGTTGCAACTCGACGCGCGCCGTTCCGTGCAGGAAATCTCCGACCAGGTCGGCCTGTCGAGCACGCCGTGCTGGCGCCGCATCAAGGACATGGAACAGTCGGGCGTGATCCAGCGCTACACGGCGCTGCTCGATCGCGAGAAGCTCGGCCTGCACGTGTGCGCGCTCGCGCACGTGCATCTGACCCGCCACAACGAAGGCGGCGTCGAACAGTTCGAGCGCGAGATCGCGACCTGCCCGGAAGTCACCGAGTGCTACAGCACGACCGGCGAGGCCGATTACATCCTCAAGATCGTCGCGCCCGACATCAAGGCCTACGACGTCTTCCTGCACGAACGGATCTTCAAGATCCCGGCGGTGTCGCAGGTGCGCACGAGCGTCGTGCTGCGCGAAATCAAGTTCGACACGCAACTGCCGCTGTAACGCGCGGGCCCGCGGTCGCCGGCGCCGCTCAGGCCTGCGCGGGCAATCCGCGCGTGAAGCCGATCCGACGCGCGCCGAACTGCCGCTTCAGCGCGTCGACGTCGAGCCGGCCGGCCAGCGACGCGTCGGTATCGCCCGCGCCGGCGTCGAGCGTCACGTCGATCTCGAGCCCCGTGCTCAGGTAGTGCAGGTTGATCGCGGCCGGATGCAGCCCGCGTTGCGCGAGCGCGGCCTCGAGCCGCGCCGCGATCTCGGCGCGCGGCGGCAGCGCGAGCGCCGGACGGCGCGCCGTGTCGTTCTCCGGATCGACGTGGATCAGCGCGTCGAGCACGCGCGGGTCGCGCAGCACGCGCGCACGTGCGGTTTCCGCGATGTAGTGGCCTTCGGAGACGGAGATCATCGGATCGACAAGGATGTGCGCGTCGACGAGCGCCGCATCGCCCATCTTGCGCGTGCGCAGGTCGTGCACGTCGCGCACGCCCGGCGTCGCCTCGAGCAGCGCGCGGATCTCGGCCGTGTCGGCGGTGTCGAGTGCACGATCCGACAGGTCCTGAAGCGCGTCGTAGCCGAATGTCCAGCCCATGCGCGCGACCATGAAACCGACGATCGCCGCGGCGATCGGGTCGAGCAGCCGCACGCCGGCGAGACTGCCGACGATGCCGATCGCGACGACGAGCGACGATGCGGCATCCGAGCGCGCATGCCACGCGTTCGCGACGAGCATCGCCGAACGCACGCGCCGAGCCTCGCGCAGCATGTAGCGGAACAGCGCCTCTTTCGACACGAGCACGGTCAGCGCGACGATCAACGCGGAAAAATGGACGGCCGGGATGTTTTCGAGATTCACGAGCCGGTCGCCGGCGCGCCAGAGCATGCCGATGCCGACGGCGATCAGGATCGCGCCGAGAAACAGCGACGCGACGGTTTCATAGCGGCTGTGTCCGTAATTGTGATCGGCATCCGGCGATGCACCACTATGGCGATTGGCCACCAGTACGACAAAATCCGAGATCAGATCGGAAATCGAATGGATGCCATCGGCAATCAATGCCTGCGAATGCGCAACCACGCCGACGACGATCTGAAACGTCGCAAGCACCACATTCAGCACAATACTAACGAGGGTGCTCTTGCGCGCGACCGCGTGCTTATCTGCGCTTTGCGCGTCGTCGGAAAACGTGGACATGAAATGCTAGATATCGGTTGTGATACGGAATTCTATCAAACGAAGTCCGCCCGGCATTCCGATAACCCAAAATTTTCCATTCAAATCAACCGCTTATGCGAACGGGTTGCATTTTCATTCACACCCGTGTCTGACACTTTCATGACAAAACGCATACAATCCGGTGCCGGAATGCAAAAAGCCGCGCTCCTCGACGGATGCGCGACTCTTTTTGAGATGTCGACTTAAACGATCGTTTAAATCGCAAACTGTTCGCGGTTCTTGCCAGCGATCCAGCGCGGCGGTTTGCCGCGGCCCGACCACGTCGCGCCCGTTTCCGGATCACGGTATTTCGCGGCCACGCCTGCGCGCGGACGGCCGACCTTACCTGCCTTCGCGCGGCTGAGACCGAGTTCGGCGAGCGAAAAGCCGTAGTCGGCAATTTTCTGCTTCACGTCATTCAGCACTTCAGCGTATTCACGCGACTTCGCTTCTTCGATTTGCTTCTCCAGCTTCTCCCGCTGGGCCAGCAGGTCCTTGTAAGAAGACATAGTTTCCCTTTCTATCTGACCAATGGCGCCGGTCTGCTGCCAGCTCACCATTCATGAAATATATGTGCCTCGGATTTTCGAAGGCAGAGATTAGCACAAAAAAGATTTGATAGAAGCGAGATTCATGAAAATCCCGAGACCAATTGCAATTCACGCACGTCATTTTGACCGGCTGCGGCCATTTCTCAAGTTTTTACGCACTTGCATAGAGATTAGGACATTATCGATCCGGTAATCGGCCTATCAGCATACGCAATTACCCTGCATGTGGGAAAATCAAAGCTTTCATCCGGCGACAAGTTCGGAAATATCGTACGGCGCGAGGCGTTATTCAGACATATCCGTATCCCTGCATCACGTCACCTCCCGAGCGCAGGCAATCAACCGTTCGCGCAACGCACCGGCGTCGCCCGGCACTGAATCGAAGGGCGTGCGCACGCGGCGGTTGTCGCAGCGCCAGTCGGCTCCGTGGCGATCGACGCCGAGCAGGTCGAGCCCGTCGCGGCGCGCATCGCTCGAGTCGTACGCCTCCCACAACGCCCGTTCTTCGTCGAACCCAAGCGGCGGCAGCGCATCGAGGCCGGTGCCGTCCACCCAGCCCATCCGGCCGAATCCGCCGATATAGCGCAGCCGCTCGATATCGAGTGCCCAGAACGTGAAATCGCCGAGCGCGAGGTAGCGTGCGGCATCGGGTTCGTAGCGCGTGTAGCGCGCGGCGACATGCGGATCGTCGCCGAGCGGCATGAAGCGGCCGAGCAGTGTCGCGCGCTCGGCGTTCAGCACGTCGCCGTGCGGCGCGTCGACGACGAGGAATCCCGCGCGCGGATCGGCGGCAAGGTTGCGCGTATGCTCGGCCAGGCCGCTCACGAGAATCACCGGTCGATGATTCGCATCGGGTGCGAACGGCACGACCGTCGGATAGGGAAAGCCTTGCGGGTCGCGCGCGTGGGTCGCGAGCGTGCCGAGCGCGCAACGGTGCAGCAGGTGCAGGGCAAGGGTGGGATCGATGTTCACGGTGACTCCTGCGGTCGGAAAGCCTGGGCGGCAACGGGGGCGATGACGCGCCGCGCTGGAACGCTTCGGGCACGCCGCCTGCGCACCGATGTTACTCGCGGCGGCGTCCCGCCGGGCATTGGCCGGATGACCGACGCGGACCGCGCAAGCGGCGTGCGCGCCGAAGCCTGATCGGCCCAACGGCCAGCACGCCGGCAAGACCGTAAGCGGTTCGATAGAATCGGACCCATCCGACGGGCGCGACGCGCCCGCGCACCGTCCATTCAAGAGCGCTCCGTGTCCGAAACCTCCTCCCGATCCTCGTCCGACTTCGCCGCGCCGCCCGACGCGCATCGCCTGCTGGCCTTGCCGGTCCGCCAGCGCGCACGCACGGCCACGATGGCACTGTTCTTCATCGCCGGCATGATGTACGCGTCGTGGGGCGTGCACGTGCCGACCGTGCGCGACAAGTTCGCATTGAGCCCGGGGCTGCTGTCGATCGCGCTGTTCGCGGTCGCGGGCGGCTCGATCGCCGCGATGCTCACGATCGCGCGCTGGATCGCGCGCGTCGGCTCGCGCACCGCGTGCCTCGCGGGCGGGCTCGTGATGGCCGCGTGCGCGGCGCTGATCCTCGCCGTGCCCGATTACTGGATGCTGCTCGTCGTGCTCGCGCTGTTCGGCTTCTCGATGGCGACGCTCGACGTCGCGATGAACGCGGAGGCGAGCGCGGTCGAGATCGCGCTCGGCAAGCCGATCATGTCGTCGCTGCACGGGATGTTCAGCATCGGCGGGATGTCGGGGGCGGCGGCCGGCGGCGCGCTGCTGTCGGCCGGTATGGCGCCCGCCGTGCATCTCGCGCTCGCGGCGGCCGTCAGCGCGGCGGTGCTGCTCGTCGCGAGCCCGGCCGTGCTGCCGCACGTGCCGCATCACGAACACGCGCACGGCGGCGGCAACCGCTGGCGCTCGCCCGCGCTGTGGATGCTCGGCGGCATCGCGCTGATCGCGCTGATCGCCGAAGGTGCGATGTACGACTGGGCGACGGTCTACATGCGCGACGTCGTCGCGGCGAGCCCCGCACTCGCGAGCGCGGCCTATGCAGCATTCTCCGGCGGGATGGCGATCGCGCGATTCGCGGGCGATGCGGTGCGCGCGCGTTTCGGCGCGCCGCAGCTCGTGTTCGCGAGCGCGTCGCTCGCGTGCGCCGGGATGATCGGCGCGCTGCTGCTGCCGAACCCGATCGCCGTGCTGACGGGCTTCACGCTGATGGGCCTCGGCCTCGCGAACATGATGCCCGTGCTGTTCGCCGCCGCCGCGCGCGTGAAAGGCATCCACGCGGCCGAGGGGCTCGCGCACGTGGCCGGACTCGCGTATTTCGGGTTGCTGTTCGGTCCGGTCGTGATCGGTGCGGTCGCGCAGGCCGTGAACCTGACCGTCGGCCTGTCGGTCGTCGCGCTGTGCGCGGCGCTCGTCGCGGCCGTCGCGCCGAAGGTGCTCGCGCACCTGAAGATCTGACCGCGCGGCGAGCCGGCCACCCGCTGCGAGATCGCCAAAAAGAAAGCGCGCCTGCGTTGCCGCAGGCGCGCCTTCACCCCTTCTGTCGACCGCTTTTCAGCTTACATCTTCACTTCGTCGAGCAGCGACTTCTTGCCGTTCTTGTAGTTGTACAGCGAGATCACGCCGTGTTGCAGGTCGCCCTTCGAGTCGAAGGTCGTCGTGCCGATCACGCCCGAGTAGTTCGTCGCCGGCATCGCCGCGAGGATCTTCGCCGGATCCGTCGAGTTCGAACGCTTCATCGCATCGACGATGATGTACACGGCGTCGTACGTGAACGGTGCGTAGATCTGGATCGGCTGGCCGAAGCGCTTCTCGTACTTCGCCTTGAACGCCGCGCCGCCCGCCATCTTCTCGAGCGAAGCACCGGCTTCCGAGCACACGACGTTGTCGGTCGCGTCGCCGGCCAGGTCGGCCAGCTTTTCCGTGCACACGCCGTCGCCCGCCAGGATCTTCGCGCGCAGGCCGAGCTGCTTCGCCTGTTTCGCGAACGGGCCGCCGGTGGCGTCCATGCCGCCGTACATGATCGCGTCCGGATTCTCGCCCTTGATCTTGGTCAGAATCGCGCGGAAGTCGACCGCCTTGTCGTTGGTCGCGTCGTGCGACATCACCTTCAGGCCGAGCGCCTTCGCCTTCTTCTCGAACTCGTTCGCGAGACCCTGGCCGTATGCGGTCGAATCGTCGACCACCGCGACGCTCTTGATGCCCTTCGAGTGCGCGTAGTTCGCGAGTGCCGGGCCCTGCTGCGCATCGGTCGCCACCACGCGATACGTGGTCTTGAAGCCTTGCTGCGTGTAAGCCGGATTGGTCGCCGACGGCGAGATCTGCACGATGCCCGCATCGCTGTAGATCTTCGAGGCCGGGATCGACGTGCCCGAGTTCAGGTGGCCAACCACCGCGACGACCTTGTCGTCGACGAGCTTCTGCGCAACCTGCGTGGCCTGGCGCGGGTCGGCCGCGTCATCCTGCGGGTCGAGTTGCAGCGTGATTTTCTGGCCGCCGACCGTGAGACCCTTGGCGTTGATCTCCTCGACTGCGAGACGCGCGCCGTTTTCGTTGTCCTTGCCCAGGTGTGCAATGCCGCCCGTCAACGGCGCGACGTGGCCGATCTTGACGACTTGATCGGCGGCTGCGTTGCCTGCAGCTGCAGCACACAGCATCGCAGCTGCGGTGATCGGCAACAGCTTTTGCATCTTGATATTCATGTAAGTCTCCAGTTTCGGTCCCAAAAAACGCCATCGCCCGGTGCCCCGCTGCCATCCCTGTGTTTGCATTCACTGGACGATTCGCCGGTTGCATCGTTCATGCACTTGGCCTCAAGCACGTAGGGAAACAGCCGCTTGTAGCGGCCGCCCACCCGTACTTGCGCGCAAGTGTAGGTGATCAAATTAATTTGTGGGACTTTTTTGGGGTAGTGGTAACACTACCGATACGGGCGCTTTGGAATGAATCCTCGAATTCGCTGCAAGCCCCACCAGATAAGGGTTTCCGCTAATTTCGGACGACCGGATGAAAGGTTGATTCAAAGCATTCCCGCGTCATTTCGATTCGGTATTTTGTGCGCGGGATCATTGAATGAAAAGCGCGTGACAACACGCGCTTTTCTCGCTTCGATACGGGCCGGTCAGGCGGCCGTTGCGCGCCATTCGGCGTCGAGCGCGTCGACGAGTTGCGACGTCGTCAGCGCGGCGGCGCGCCGTCGCGCGAGCGGTGCGCCCTGCCCGGCCCACAGCGACAGGTAATCGCCGTCGTTCGCGCGCGCGGCGGCCTGGCGCAGCGGCTGGGTCAGCGCGTTCTGCACCGGATACGGCGCGGCGTCGGCCACGCGTTCGCCGAGCCGCATCATCAGCGTATTGCGCAATCCGCGCGCATGGCGGCCCGTGATCGCGCGCGTGACCTGCGTCGACGTATCGGCGCTCGCGAGCAGCCGCGCTTTCCAGTCCGCCGCGATCGCGCTTTCCGCACAGGTCAGGAACGCGGTGCCGAGCTGCGCGCCCTGCGCGCCGAGCGCGAGCGCGGCGGCGATCCCGCGGCCGTCCATGATGCCGCCCGCGGCGAGCACGGGCAGGCCGGTCGCATCGACGAGCTGCGGCACCAGCGCGAGCGTGCCGATCAGCGCATCGTCGGCCGAGCCGATGAAGGTACCGCGATGGCCGCCGGCTTCGGCGCCCTGCGCGGACAGCGCATCGGCCCCGGCCGCCTGCCACGCGAGCCCTTCGGCGACGTGCGTCGCGGTGCCGATCACGTAGGTACCGGCGGCCTTCAGGCGCGCGACGTCGGCCGCGTCGAGCACGCCGAACGTGAAGCTCGCGACCGGCACGCGCAGCGCGACGAGCGCGTCGAATTGCGCGCGGAAGTCGGGCGCGTAGCGCGCGGGTGCAGTGCCCGGCGGCAGCCCGAGCGTCGCGTTCAACGGATCGATCGCGGCAAGCGCACGTGCGACGGTCGCCGCGTCGGGCACGGCGTCGGGCAACACGAACAGGTTCACGGCAAACGGACGCGCGGTCGCCGCGCGAATGGCGGCGACTTCGGTCGCGAGACGATCCGGCTCGAACGCGCCGGCGCCGAGACTGCCGAGCGCGCCGGCACTGGATGCGGCCGCGACCATCGCGGCCGTGGTCGCGCCGACCATCGGCGCCTGCACGAGCGGCAGGCGCAGGCCGAAGCGCTCGGAAAACGGCGTGGAAAATGCACGGGTGGACATGGCGAATCCTTCGATGACGATGTGCGAAAGCGCTTTGTAAAGGCCTACACATCGACTCTATCGAAGCGGCGCATCGCCGAAAAATGAATAATCGAGATCGAAACGATCGCTGCGCGAGAAGCGGGTCCGAGACGCGGATTCGACACGCGCGCACACCCGCCAGGCGCGCCGCTTGCGCGCTGCAGCGCCACCGGATTGGTGGCACACTAGGCCGCCTTTTTTCCATCCGCGGTGCGCGTGTCGCGCACCCGTTCGCCAGGAGTTCCAACGTGACTGCCCAATGGATCGACATCCCGACCGGTAACGACAGCTTCGGTGGCTACCTCGCGCTGCCCAAGCGCGGCAAGGGCCCCGCCGTCATCATCATCCAGGAGATCTTCGGCGTTAACGCGCACATCCGCGCGGTCGCCGACCAGTACGCGGCCGACGGCTTCGTCGCGCTCGCGCCCGACGTCTTCTGGCGCACGCAGCCGCGCGTCGAACTGACCTACGAAGGCGCCGATCGCGACAAGGGCATCGAGCTGATGAAGAAGACCGACGTCGGTCTCGCGGTCGCGGATATCGGCGCGGCCGCCGACGCGTTGCGCGCGCGCCCCGAAGTCGCCGGCAAGGTCGCCGCGATCGGCTACTGCTTCGGCGGCCAGCTCGCGTACCGCGCGGCCGCGGCCGGCAAGGTCGATGCGGCGGTCGCCTATTACGGCGGCGGTATCCAGAATGCGCTCGACCTTGCCGGCAAGGTCACGCAGCCGATCCTGTTCCACTACGCGGAGAACGACCACGGAATCCCCCTCGACGCGGTCGAGCAGGTGAAGGCCGCGTTCGCGGGCCGCCACAACGCATCGTTCCACCTGTATCCGGGCGCCGAACACGGCTTCAACTGCACCGATCGCGCGTCGTACAACCAGCGCGCGTCGGCGCTCGCGCATGGCCGCACGCTGACGTTCCTCGCCGAGCACGTGTAACGGCAGCCGGCAGCGGGCCCGGCGCGTCGGGCCCGCGTTATCCTCCTTTCATCGCCACGGGTCACAACGGGGGTGACTGCGATGCACTCGGACTATCTCGCGCATGACGCGATCGGGCTTGCCGCACTCGTGCGCGAGCGCAAGGCGAGCCCGCGCGAACTGCTGGACGCCGCGATCGGCCAGGCCGAAGCGGTGAACGGCGCGATCAACGCGATCGTGCTGCAGGACTACGACGATGCGCGCAAGCGGGCGGAATCGGCCGTCGCTACCAGCACCGACGCGCCGTTCGCGGGTGTCCCGTATCTCGTCAAGGATCTCGGCGCGGCGGTCGCGGGGCTGCCGTTGTCGATGGGCAGCCGCCACTATCGCTACTTCGTCCCCGCCGACGACTCACTGGTGATCGCGCGCAGCCGCGCGGCGGGACTCAACGTGTTCGGCAAGACCAACACGTCGGAAATCGGCCAGATGCCGTACACCGAACCCGAACTGTTCGGCGCGTGCCGCAATCCGTGGAACCTCGATCACACGCCCGGCGGCTCGAGCGGCGGCGCGGCCGCGGCCGTCGCGGCAGGCATCGTGCCGCTCGCGCATGCGTCCGACGGCGGCGGCTCGATCCGGATTCCGGCGTCGTGCTGCGGGCTGTTCGGCCTGAAACCGAGCCGCAATCCGGTGCTGGTCGACTTGCCGTCGAACGGCGAGCTGGTCGTCCAGCATGCGGTTTCGCGCAGCGTGCGCGACAGCGCGCTGCTGCTCGACGTGACGACCGGCCAGACGCTGCCGCCCGGCGCGCCCGGCACCTTTCTGGGCGAGCTCGACACACCGCCCGGGCCGCTGCGGATCGGCCTCGTCGTCGACCCGATGCTCGCGCCGGCGCTCTCCGACGACACGCGCGCGGCGCTCGACGACGCGGCCGCGCTCGTCGAATCGCTCGGTCATCACGTCGAGCCGGCGACGCTGAACATCGACTACGCACGCGCGGCCGAAACCTTTCTCACGCTGTGGGCGACGATCGCCGAGGAGATGGTGCTGGGCGCGCGCGCGGTGACCGGGCGCACGCCGAAGCGCGCGGAGTTCGAACCGGCGACGTGGGCGATGGCCGTCGTCGGCAGGCGCATCGCCCGCGCGCGCTTGCCGGACGTGCTCGAATGGCAGCGCCAGCTCACCGTGCAGGTCGCGGGCCTCGTGTCGCGCTACGACGCGATCCTGTGCGCGACGCTCGCGGGGCCGCCGGTCAAGATCGGCGAGCTGCAGCCGACGCCGCTCGAAGCCGCGCAGATGAAGCTGCTCGGCGCGTTGCCGGTCAAACCGCTGCTGCGGGAAATGCTCGCGAAGGCCTCGGAGAAGGCGTTCGCGTGGGCCGGCTGCACCGAGCTGTTCAACCTGACGGGCCAGCCGGCGATGTCGGTGCCGCTCTACTGGAACGCGCGCGGCCTGCCGATCGGCGTGCAGTTCGTCGCGCGCCACACCGACGAGGCGTTGCTGCTCAGGCTCGCGCGGCAGCTCGAACAGGCGCGGCCGTGGTTCGACCGGCGTCCGCCGCTGATGCAGGCGCAGCGCTGACGCGCGCGGCCGCTTCCGCAAACATCGAAAAAAAAGCCCCGCCGGCAGGACCGGCGGGGCTTTTGCACGTGCAACCGCGCGGCGGCGCTTACATCGCGAGCCGTTCGCAGATCGTCCGCGTGGCGGTCGCCGCGTTCAGCGTATAGAAGTGCAGACCCGGCACGCCCGCGTCGATCAGGCGCTGGCACAGGCTCGTGACGACATCCGCGCCGAACGCACGGATCGCGTCGCGATCGTCGCCGAAGCTTTCGAGCCGGCGCGCGACCCAGCGCGGCACTTCCGCGCCGCACATTTCCGAGAAGCGCATCAGCTGCGAGAAGTTCGTGATCGGCATGATGCCCGGCACGATCGGCACGTCCACACCCAGCTTGCGCGCATCGTCGACGAAGCGGAAATACGCGTCGGCGTTGAAGAAGTACTGCGTGATCGCGGAATTCGCGCCGGCTTTCACCTTGCGCGCGAAGTTCTCGAGATCGGCCTTCGGCGAGCGCGATTGCGGGTGGTATTCCGGATAGCCGGCGACTTCGATGTGGAACCAGTCGCCATGCTCGGCGCGGATGAAGCTGACGAGCTCGGACGCATAGCGCAGCTCGCCGACCTCGCCCATCCCCGACGGCAAGTCGCCGCGCAGCGCGACGATATGGCGGATGCCGTGCGAGCGGTACTGGTCGAGGATCGCGCGCAGGCTGTCGCGCGACGAGCCGATGCACGACAGGTGCGGCGCGGCCTCGAGGCCGTCCTTCTGCATGTCGAGCACGGTATCGAGCGTGCCCTGTTGGGTCGAGCCGCCGGCGCCGAACGTCACGGAGACGAATTTCGGCTTCAGCGGCAGCAGCTGCGCACGCGTCGCGCGCAACTTCTCGACGCCGTCCGCCGTCTTCGGCGGGAAGAATTCAAACGAGAGTTCGATCGATTTCATGATTCGCAAGAATGGGCGCGGCCGTCAGCCGATGTCGCGCTGCCCGAAGATCAGCGCGGACAGCAGCCACGACACGATGCTGTACAGGATCGAACCGAAGAACGCCGACCAGAAACCCGACACCTCGAAACCCTTCAGCAGCGACGACGCGAACCAGAAGCACAACGCGTTCACGACGAGGATGAACACCCCGAGCGTGACGATCGTGACCGGCAGCGTCAGCAGGATCAGCACCGGACGGATCACCGTGTTGATGAGGCCGAGCACGACCGCGATGATCAGCGCGGTGCCGAAGCTCTTGATGTGGATCGACGGCACGAGGTACGTGATGATCAGCAGCGCGAGGGCGTTGATGACCCAGGTGAGGATGACGCTCATGGAGGGCTCCGGTTCGGTTGTCGATCTGGTCGGTCGGTGACCGCGGCCGGCCGCCGCACCGCGCACGCCCGCTGCGGGGCGCGTGCGGCGCGGCGGCGGCGGTGCATCAGTAGCGGTAGTGGTTCGGCTTGAACGGGCCGTCCTTCTGCACGCCGATGTACGAAGCCTGCTCGTCCGACAGCACGGACAGGTTCGCGCCGATGCGCGCGAGGTGCAGGCGCGCGACCTTTTCATCGAGATGCTTCGGCAGCACGTACACCTTGTTCTCGTACTGTTCGCCGCGCGTGAAGAGTTCGATCTGCGCGAGCGTCTGGTTCGCGAACGAGTTCGACATCACGAACGACGGGTGGCCGGTCGCGCAGCCGAGGTTCACGAGGCGGCCTTCGGCCAGCAGGATCACGCGCTTGCCGTCCGGGAAGATGATGTGGTCGACCTGCGGCTTGATGTTTTCCCACTGATACTGGCGGGTCGACGCGACGTCGATTTCCGAGTCGAAGTGGCCGATGTTGCAGACGATCGCGTTGTGGCGCATCGCCTTCATGTGATCGTGGTTGATCACGTGGTAGTTGCCGGTCGCCGTCACGAAGATGTCGGCCTTGTCGGCCGCGTATTCCATCGTCACGACGCGGTAGCCTTCCATCGCCGCCTGCAGCGCGCAGATCGGATCGATTTCCGTGACCCACACGGTCGCGCCCAGGCCGCGCAGCGATTGCGCGCAGCCCTTGCCCACGTCGCCGTAGCCCGCGACGACCGCGACCTTGCCCGCGATCATCACGTCGGTCGCGCGCTTGATGCCGTCGACGAGCGACTCGCGGCAGCCGTACAGGTTGTCGAACTTCGACTTCGTGACCGAGTCGTTCACGTTGAACGCCGGGAACGGCAGGCGGCCGTCCTTTTCCATCTGGTACAGGCGATGCACGCCGGTCGTGGTTTCTTCGGTCACGCCCTTGATGTGCGCGAGGCGCGTCGAGTACCAGGTCGGATCGGCGTCGAGGTGCTTCGCGATCGACTTGAAGAGCGCGACTTCTTCCTCGTTGGTCGGCTTCGCGATCACCGAACGGTCCTTCTCGGCCTTCGAGCCGAGGATCAGCAGCAGCGTTGCGTCGCCGCCGTCGTCCAGGATCATGTTCGCGAATTCGCCGTTGGGCCATTCGAAGATGCGGTGCGAGAACTCCCAGTATTCGTCGAGCGACTCGCCCTTGAACGCGAACACCGGCGTGCCGGCTTCGACGATCGCGGCAGCGGCGTGGTCCTGCGTCGAGAAGATGTTGCACGACGCCCAGCGGACATCGGCGCCGAGCGCCTTCAGCGTCTCGATCAGCACGCCGGTCTGGATCGTCATGTGCAGCGAACCTGCGATGCGCGCGCCCTTCAGCGGCTGCTGCGCCTTGTATTCGTCGCGGATCTGCACGAGGCCCGGCATTTCGGTCTCGGCGATGTTCAGTTCCTTGCGGCCCCAGCCGGCAAGCGCCATGTCGGCGACGATGTAATCCTTGGAAGCCTGGGAATCGATAATGGCGTTCATCACGCCCTCCTTTCTAAAAAAGTTCTAGAAATTGGTGACGTGAGCGCCGTTCAGGAAGCGGGGCCGGCGCAAATGATGCCGCACGGCTGCTTGGTGAAGCTTTCCGAGCCTGGCGGACGCAGGATGGTCCGTCGCAACGCTCCTCGGAAAACGGGAGGGATTGTAGCAAATCGGCGCGGGAAATGCGCGCCATGCACCGCGCGCGGCGTCGGCGCGCGCGGGCGTCATGAAAGGGTCAGTTCTCGGCGCCGACCCATGCCTGTTCGCGCAACCGCGCGCGCAGGCGCGCGACGGCCTGGCTATGCAGCTGACACACGCGCGATTCGCTCACCTCGAGCACCGCGCCGATCTCGCGCAGGTTCAGCCCGCGCTCGTAGTACAGCGACATCAGCAGCTTCTCGCGCTCGGGCAGCCGGTCGATCGCTTCGACGAGCGCCTCGCGCAGGTGTTCGTCGAGCAGCGACGACAACGGATCGGCGTGATCGACGCGATAGCGGTCGAGGAACGGCTCGTCGTCGGCCGCGCGATCGAAATCCTCGTAATAGATGAGCTGGCTGCCGTGCAGGTCCTGCAGCATCCCCTGGTATTCGTCGAGCGGCATCTTCAGGTGCTGCGCGATCTCGGTCTCGCTCGCCGAGCGGCCGAGTTGCTGCTCGACCTGGTGCACCGCGTACTCGACCTCGCGCGACGTCTTGCGCAGGCTGCGCGGCAGCCAGTCGTTGCTGCGCAGCTCGTCGAGCATCGCGCCACGGATGCGCTGGGTCGCGTAGGTCTCGAACTGCGCGCCCTGGTCTTCCTTGTAGCGGCCGGCCGCGTCCATCAGGCCGATCATGCCGGCCTGGATCAGGTCGTCGAGATCGACGCTCGCCGGCATCTTCGCGACGAGCTGCAGCCCCAGGCGCCGCACGAGCGGCGCGTATTGCGCGAGCACGTCGGCCTGGGTCATCTTTCCTTGAGCGTTGTACATCATGGCTCTCTCTCCTTCCTGTGGCGCTCACGCGGCGTGTGCCGCACCCGCCTCGTACGACGGCTTGCCGCCCGCATGCACGGCCCGGCCGGCGCCCGAACGCGGGCGCATCGGCCAGTACAGCAGGTCGGCGGCAAGCTGCCGGTAATCGCGCGCGGCGACCGACGACGGGAACGCGTCGACCGCGGTGTGCATCAGGTCGCGCGCATGCTCGACGAGCGGATCGGCGCTCACGCAGCCGGCGTCGGCGATCGACACCGTCAGGTAGCGGCTCGCGACGCCCGCGAGGTTGTCGAATGCGGTCCTGGCGTCGGCGTGGCTGCCGACGTGATTGGTCAGCACGCGGAACTGCGCGACCGCGTGCGCGAAATGCAGGCGCTTCATGCACGCGTACGCCTCGGTGATCGCCTGCGCGGCGACCCGCGTGACGATCAGCACGTCGTGCGCCTCGCGCGCGAGCGGGGAGAACGTGCCGTCGGCACCGAGCTGCGCGTCGACCAGCACGATGTCGGCCTGGCCGTCGATGAAGTCGCTCAGTTGCGAATCGCTGTAGCCGTCCCGCGCGGCCGCGCACAGGCCGAACCCGGCTGAGACGCGGGTGCGTTCGCCGTCGCGCAGCCATGCGCCCGCGAGCGTCGCCGCGGCCGAATGCACGTCGGCGCGCTCGTCGACGACGAGCACGTCCTTGCCGAGCGCGGCCAGCGCGGCCGCGACGTTCACGACGGTCGTCGTGCAGCCGACGCCCGCCGGCCCGCCCGTCACCGCGACGATGCGCGACGCGCGCCCGGCCAGCAGGCGCCGCAGCCCTTCGGCCTGATCGATGATCCGTTTATCCAAATCGCACCTCGTGCAGTTCGGCGGTGGAACGTGCGGTCAGGGCGGAAAGCAGCGTCGGCATGTCCTCGTCTTGCGGCACGAAGGGCGAGCCGTCGCGCGGCACGCAGAACGCGCTCTTCAGCAGGAACCGGGTCGATGCGACGTACAGGTTTTCCGGCACTTTCTGGCCGGTCGACACGTAGTGGACGGGCAGCTTGTACCGGATCACCGTGTCGAGCACGCCGCCGAGGTGGGTCGCCTCGTCGAGCTTGGTCAGGATGCAGCCGGCGAGATCGGGATACTCGGCCGCGCTGCGGTAGGCCTGGACAACCTCGTTGAGCGTGTCGCCGTGGCTCGTCGCGTTGAGCAGCAGCAGGCGCTGCACCGGCGCGTTCGCGCCGTGCAGCATCGCGATCTGGTCGGACAGCGCGCGGTCGCGCTGGCTCATGCCGATCGTGTCGATCAGCACGATGTGCTTGTTGCGCAGCTCGGACAGCGCGAGCTCGAGATCGCCCGCGTCCTTCACCGCGTGCACGGGCACGCCGAGGATCTTGCCGAAGATGCGCAGTTGCTCGTGGCCGCCGATCCGGTAGCTGTCGGTGGTCAGGAGCGCAACCTTGCTCGCGCCGAAGCGCATCACGCAACGCGCGGCGAGCTTCGCGGTGGTGGTCGTCTTGCCGACGCCGGTCGGCCCCATCAGCGCGAACACGCCGCCGCGCTCCATCAGCGCGTCTTCGCTCTCGAGCACCGGCAGGTTCGCCGCGAGCACCGACTGCGCCCATTCGGCGGCCTGCTCGAAGGTTTGCGCGTCGTCGCCGGACGGCAGGTTGTCGACGAGCATGCGCACCAACTGCGCGGAGAAGCCGGCCGAGAACAAGTGCTTGGTCAGCGCGCCGTGCACCGGGCTGCGGCGCTGGCGGTCGTGCCACATCAGGCTGTCGAACTGCTCTTCCATCATCCCGCGCATCGCGCCGAGCTCGTGCATCACGGTGTCGTTGACGATGCTCTCGATGCGCGTCTTCACCGCATCCGCCACCGCGGCCGCGGCTTCCGCGGACAGGCGCGTGCGTTCGGCCGGCTTCGCGGCGCTCGTTTCGCTCGGGCGGGCCATGGCGGCAGCAGCAGCGGCCGACGGCATCCGGCGTTCGGCTGGGCGCACGATGTCGCGCGCCCAGCCGGCCGGCGTCGCGGGCGCGGCGTCCTGCTGCGCGCGGGCCGGCGCCTGCGGCGCGGCCGGTGCGGCCTGCGCGCGGGCGATCAGCGCTTCGCGCTGCTGGGTCAGGCGCTTCGCGTGCTCGACGAGCCACGGCGCGGGTTCGGACGCTGCCGCCGGCGTGCCGGCAGCGGGCACCGGCGATGCCGCGTCCGTGGCGGCGTCGAAGGCAGTCGGTTGCGCGGCCGGTTCCGTCGCTTCGGCGCTCGCGCCGAACACCGACGAAAACACGTCCGGGAGGCCGCCTTCGCTTGCCGCATACGGATTGACGGCCGGGCGCGCGAGCGCGGCACCCGGGCGCGACACGATGCCCGGAACGGCCGCTGCCGGCACGGATTCCGCCGCGCGCGGCGCGAGGGTGCGCGCCCGGACGGCGGCCGGCGGCGTGACCGCTGCGAGATCCGAGTCGGCGAGTGCGACGATTTCGACGCTGCCGTCATCGAGCGTGCGGTTCGACAGCACGACGGCGTCGGCGCCGAGTGCCTCGCGCACGAGGCGAAGCGCGTCGCGGCTGGTCGCGCCGGTGAATTTGCGAATGTTCAAGCGGAACCCCCGATGACGTTAACGACTTTGATCGTGCGTGTGTCCGGCACTTCGGCATACGACAGCACTTTCAGTTGCGGCAGGCTGCGGCGCAGGAAACGCGCGAGCATCGCGCGCAGCGCGTGCTGCACCAGCAGCACCGGCGGCAGCCCGAGATTCTGTTGACGCAGCATCGCCTGTTGCGTGCCGGTCAGAAGGTTGTGCGCGAGGCCGGGCTCGAGGCCCGGGTTCGCGCCGGTGGCGAGCGCCTGCGACAGCACGCGCTCGAGATTCGAATCGAGGCCCATCACCTGCATCTCGCCCGAGCCCGGATACCACTGCTGCGTGATCGCGCGGCCGAGCGACAGCCGCACCGCGGCGGTGATCTCGAACGCATCGCCACGGCCCGCGTGTTCGGACACGGCCTCGAGAATCGTGCGCATGTCGCGGATCGGCACGCCTTCCTCGAGCAGGTTCTGCAGCACTTTCTGCAGCGTCGTGAGCGAGATCGTCTTCGGCACGAGGTCCTCGACGAGCGACGGCGCGTCCTTGCCGGTGCGCTCGACCAGCGCCTGCACTTCCTGGCGGCCGAGCAGTTCGGCCGCGTGCTGGACGACCAGATGGTTCAGGTGCGTCGCGACGACCGTGCTCGCATCGACGACCGTGTAGCCGTACACCTGCGCCTGCTCGCGCATCGCGACGTCGATCCACACGGCCGGCAGCCCGAATGCCGGGTCCTGCGTCACGGCGCCCGGCAGCGCGGCCGTCACCTGGCCCGGATTGATGGCGAGCCACTGGCCCGGGAACACTTCGCCCGCGCCGATCTCGACGCCCTTCAGCGCGATCCGGTATGCGTTCGGCCGCAGTTCGAGGTTGTCGCGGATGTGGATCACCGGCGGCAGGAAGCCGATCTCCTGCGCGAATTTCTTGCGGATGCTCTTGATGCGCTTGAGCAGTTCGCCGTCGCTGTTCTTGTCGACGAGCGGAATCAGCCGGTAGCCGACCTCGAGGCCGAGCGGATCGATCAGCTGCACGTCGTCCCAGGTCGCCTCGTGGCTGTCGCCCGGCAGCGCGGCGGGCGGTGCGATCTCGGTCACGTCGCCGGCCGCCACGCGGGCCGCCGCGCGGCGGACCTGCGTGCGGGCCAGCCAGATCGCGCCGCCGCCGAGCGCGAGGAACGCGAAGTGCGGCATGCCCGGGATCAGCCCCATCAGCCCGATGATCGCGCCGGTGATGGTCAGCACGCGCGGGTTGGTGAACAGCTGGCCGGTGATCTGCGTGCCGATGTCCTCGTCGGTCGCGACGCGCGACACGATCACGCCGGCGGCCGTCGAAATCACGAGCGACGGGATCTGCGCGACGAGGCCGTCGCCGATCGTCAGCAGCGTGTAGTTGGTGCCGGCCGCGGCGAACGACATGTCGTGCTGGACCATCCCGACGATCAGCCCGCCGATCACGTTGATCGCCATGATGATCAGGCCCGCGATCGCGTCGCCGCGCACGAACTTCGACGCACCGTCCATCGACCCGTAGAACTCGGCTTCCTGCGACACGGCGAGGCGCCGCTTGCGCGCCTGCTCTTCGTTGATGAGGCCCGCGTTCAGGTCGGCGTCGATCGCCATCTGCTTGCCCGGCATCGCGTCGAGCGTGAAGCGCGCGGACACTTCGGCGATGCGCCCCGCGCCCTTGGTGATCACCATGAAGTTGATGATCATCAGGATCACGAACACGATGATGCCGACCGCGAAGTTGCCGCCGACGAGGAAGTGGCCGAACGCCTCGATCACCTGGCCGGCGGCGTCCGGGCCGGTGTGGCCCTCGAGCAGCACGACGCGCGTCGACGCGACGTTCAGCGACAGGCGCAGCAGGGTCGAGAACAGCAGCACGCTCGGGAACGCCGCGAAGTCGAGCGGCTTCATCGTGTACATGCTGACGAGCAGCACCATCACCGACAGCGCGATGTTGAACGTGAACAGCAGATCCAGCAGCAGCGGCGGCAGCGGCAGGATCATCATCCCCAGGATCATGCAGATGAGGATCGGGCCCGCGAGCGCGCGCAGGTTGGTGCCGGCGAACGGATTCTGGCGTTTGGCGAAGAAGCCGGTGGTCGGGGTGCTCATGCTGCGTTTCCTTGCTTGCCGAGCGTGTCTTCGGCTTCCTCACGCTCGTCGTCGGCCGCTACCGACGACCCCTTGTCGAGGTCGGCCGGCACGTCGAGATCGATCGGCGCAGCCGGGAAGGCGCCGCCTTCCGAGCGGAAGCGCCGCAGCTGGTAGACCCACGCGAGCACTTCGGCGACGGCCGAGTACAGCGAGCCGGGAATCTCGCGTTCGAGTTCGACGTTGTGATACAGCGCACGCGCGAGCGGCGGCGCTTCGAGCAGCGGCACGTTGTGCTCGGCCGCGAGTTCGCGAATGCGCGCGGCGACGAGGTTCACGCCCTTCGCGACGACCTTCGGCGCGCGCATCTCGCCGTCCGTGTACTGCAGCGCGACGGCGAAGTGCGTCGGGTTCGTGACGACCACGTCGGCCTTCGGCACGGCGGCCATCATCCGGCGCCGCGCGATCGCGCGCTGCTGCTGGCGGATGCGGCCCTTCACGTGCGGATCGCCTTCGTTCTCGCGATGCTCGCGCTTCACTTCTTCCTTCGTCATGCGCAACTTCTTGTTGTACTGCCAGAGTTGGTAAGGCACATCGAGCGCGGCGACCACCAGCATCCCGGCGACCGTCGTGCCGCAACACACGGCGACCAGATGCAGCGCGTCCGCGAGCGCCGAGCCGAGCGGCTGGGTCGCGAGGCCGAGCAGTTCGTCCTTGCTGCGCCAGATCGCGATCCCGCCGATCCCGCCGACGACGAGCGTCTTCGCGAGCGACATCCCGAGCTGGATCGGCCCCTGGATCGAGAACATCCGGCCGAGGCCGGCGATCGGGTTCAGGCGGTCGAACTTGAGTTCGAAGGTCTTCTGCGAAATCAGCCAGCCGCCGAGCGCCATCGGCGCGAGCAGCGCGGCGAGGCCGGTGAGCGCGAGGATCGGCAGCAGCGCGGCGAGACCTTCGACGCTTGCGCTGCCGGCCGCCGACAGCATCCGGTTCGTATCGAACGCGGTCGCGCGATCGAACGCGAACGCACCGCGCAGCATCGTCTGGAGATGGGCGCCCGACGGACCCGCGAGCAGCCACGCGCCGTAGAACCCGGCCGCGAGCAGCGCGAACGAAGCCAGCTCGCGCGAACGCGCGACCTGCCCCTCCTCGCGCGCCTTCTCGCGGCGCCTCGGAGTGGCGGCTTCGGTTCTGTCGAGATCGCTCTCGTCTGCCACGGTGCCTCCAGTCGGGTACGGCGAAATGCCGCTTTCCAGTGACACCGATTATTCATGCGCACGTCAAACGCCGATCGGTCGAGCAAAGCCGGGAAAGGGGGGTATTTCGGAGAATCGGGCGAGCCAGTGCGGCGGGCGGTCGCGGGCAGCCGCGGGGGGGCCGGGAGGCGGTGGAAACCGCGTTCGCGGGCGGGCGCGTGACGCGGATGACGGGGTAAAGCGGGGAATCGGGAGATCGAGGCGGCCGTGGAGCGATCGTCGGCCCGCCCCGACGCGACGGCGTCGCGCGTCGAGGCGGGCGGCGCTCAGATCACCGGAATCGGATCCGAGCCGAAACGGTTCGGGCCGTTGGTGCCGCGCGAGCACATCCACACGAGCAGCAGGATCCCGCCGACGATCGGAATGAGCGCGATCAGCAGGAACCAGCCGGAGCGACCCGTATCGTGCAGGCGGCGGACGGTAACCGCGAGGCTCGGCAGCACCAGCGCGAGCGACACGACGGCCGCGACGATCATCAACAGCAGCGAAAGCGCGCTCGCGTCGCGCCCCGACATGGTGATCACCTGGCAGATGATCGACACGACGCTGGTCAGCAACGCGAAATACCAGTATTCGGCACGGCGCGCGCGGCCCTCGAATTTCGCATATTGATTGAATGCGGAACGAACAGCCTCGGTGAAATTCATTTTATTGCCCTCATGTTTTATATCGACGACCCCGGAAACATCGCGGGCATTATAAGTTTGAATTTCCGAGCCTTGCATCTCTTTTCGCGTGCCGACCGGCTCGCACGCGGGCTCTGGCATAACTGGCGCGGCTTCAGCGGCGGCATGCCGTATCGCCCGCGGGCATGTCACGTCATTTTTATAATCGCGACGTCCGGACGGAAACAACAGCCAGATAATCCATGGATTGATTACACCAGCATGAAACGCACCGCGATCGATAATCGAATCGATCGTTCGGCGCGCATTTACCGGCCGGCCGGGAATATCGCCGGGCATCGCGTGCGCACGTCGAAAACGGCGCGTGCTGGCCGGCGTTCGCGCTAGCCTGCCGCCGCCTGCTCCAGCACGTGGAGATCGAGCTTCTTCATCTTCATCACCTGCGCCATCACGCGCTCGGCACGTGCCGGATCGCCCGCCATCAGTTCGGGCATCTGCACGGGCACCACTTGCCACGACACGCCGAAGCGGTCGCGCAGCCAGCCGCACTGCTGCGCGCGCTCGTCGCCGCCTTCGGCCAGCGCCGTCCAGTACCGGTCGATCTCCTGCTGGTCGCGGCAGTTGACGACGAACGACACGGCCGGCGTGAGCGGAAACGCCGGGCCGCCGTTCAGCGCGAGAAACGCCTGCCCGTCCAGTTCGAACGACACCGTCATCACCGCGCCCTCCGCCTGGCCCGACGCCTGCGCACCCGACTTGCCGTAGCGGGCGACGTGCAGGATGCGCGCGTCGTCGAATACCGACACGTAGAAGTTCGCGGCCGCCTCGGCGTCGTGGTCGAACCACAGAAACGGCGTGATGCGTTGAATACGCTGGCTCATGGCGCTGTCTCCTCGATGTCGTGCCGGCACCGGTGCCGGTTTTATATCGTAGGCGCTGTGCGGGCACGGCGCGGCGGCCCGAAGCGTAGTGCGTCGCCGCCGGCGAAGGCAAAAAAAAAGGGGGCGATCGCTCGCCCCCTTTTGCTGCCGCCGTTCGTGCGCGGTCAGAACGCGACGTAAGGCTGCGCGCCGCCGGTGCCGGTCCGGTCCATCCCGAAGTAGATCGTCTTGCCGTAGAAGTGCGGCATGCCGAGATCGAGCCACCCGGCTGGGCCGAACGGGCCGGCGATGTCGTTGAACGCGAACGTCGACGAATTCGCGAACAGCGCATCGGCGTTCGCGACGGGCATCGACACGCCGCCCGATGTCCCGTTCTTGCCGGTCAGCGTCGCCGTGTAGGTGGTCGTCGACGACGGGCAATAGAACTGCGTATTGGTCGAGCAGGCCTTCTGCGACGAATCGTTGAAGAAGTACGCGTTCGAACCGGTATCGAAGAACGCGGTCACGCTGCCGCCGAGGAACGTCGCATCGACGTCGCCCGTCGTCGTCGACGTCAACACCGTCGACGCCCCGAGCCCGTTGTTGCTCTGCGTATTGATCCCGAACGTCAGCAGGCCCGTCGCGCTGCCCTGCCCGCTGCTCGAGATGGTCGGCATCTGCACGATCACGCCGTTGTTGTCGGTCGCGAAGCGATGGACCGGGTTGGCCACCTGCTGCGCAACCGGCACCAGCGCCACCGTGCAGCTCGAATTGCCGTTCGGGCACGCGTAGTAGTTGTTGGACGTCGCCGACGTCGACGTCGCGCAGCTCGTGCCGCAGTCGACCGGCGCCGGCCCGATGCCGAGGATGCCGTTTGCACCGAGATCGCTGGCCGTGTTGGCCGACGTTCGGGCACCGTTGTTCGAGCATGAACTCGGCACGTTGCTGGTGCCGAGATCGCCGATGATCTGCACCGGCAGGGAGCCCGCCTGCTCGGTGCCGATCGACAGGTCGACGGTGCGCACCGAGCCCCATGTGAAGCTCGACACGAACTTGCCGCACTCGGCCACAGGTGCGCCGCCGCTCGTCGTCTGCGGCAGGTTGTTCAACACACCCGACGACAGCGCGCTGCTGACCAGCCGCAGCCCGTACGATGCCGTATCGACGAGCACGTTGTTGACCACCTGGCAGTTCGTCGTGCCCGGCACGCAGATCTTCACGTTGACGGTCGGAATGTTGATCACATGCGCGACGCCGGTGCCGACGGTGATCACGGCCGTGTTCGCCGTATTGCCGTCCGACACGTTGGAGCCGCCGCCATTGCCGCTCCCGCCGTTGTTGTCACCGCCGCCGCCGCAGGCGGTCACGAGCATGGCCGTCACGGCCGCGACGCTCAGCAGGCCGAGCCAGCGCTTGAAGGTACGAGGAATTCGCAAGATCACTCTCCCGCTGTCACTGGATGTCGGTGCCGGACAGGCCGGCCGGCAGCGCCGCCGGCAGCCACGCCTGGCCTGCGAAGGCGCCCATGTGGCCGCCCGTGCGGATCACGAGGCCGCTCGTATCGACGGACACGGGCGCGCGCCAGCCGCGCGCCGCATGCGCGACCTGGACGCCGGCGGTGTACTGCGGGAAATAGCTGCCGAGCAGCGACTCGAGATCCGGCATGCTCGGCCCGCGCCAGGCGAGGCCGAACACGGTGCCGGCCGCGGTCGTGTATTCGTGGATGACGGTGCCCGATCCGAGCGTGATCTCGCGGACGGTGTAGGCGGCCGCGTTCGCCTGCGCGCCGTCGGCGGAGCGCATCGCGCGCTGCAGCGCGCGCACCGTGGCGGCGTGATCGTCCGCCGGAGGCGACATCGGCGCGCCGCCCAGTTCGGCCTGTGCGTGGACGGCCCACAGCACACCCATTGCGGCCGTCGCGTGCGCGGCGGCCCAGCCCAAGCGTTTCAGCTTCACGTTCCCCCCCAAGGGACTGGCTTCGTTGCCGGCGCGCCGCCATCGGATCCGGCGCCGCCAGTCAACAAATGAAAGTCTTAAGAATGACGCTTCGTTGCTGCTGACGCGTAGTATGCCTGCGGAGTGTGTCGTAGTGTCAAATCAACGCGGCATGACGCAACGCAACATGACGTGCGGCACGACCCGCACGTGTGGGCTCGTGTGACCAGCATTGCGAAAGCCACGCGCACCGGGCCGCTCCGCGATCGGGCACGGCGCCGATGCGATGGGGCAGGTTCAGAAGCCGAGGCTCGCAAGCAGATCGTCGACCTGCGCCTGATCCTGCACGACGTCGGACTTGCCTTCCGGCGCGATCTGCGGCCCGTTCAGCAGCGACTCGGGGCTGCCGGTCGCGCTGATCTGCTCGGCCGCGAGCGCGGCCGCGGTCGCCGCGAACTGCTCGCGCCGCTCGGGTGCGATGTTCTCGACGAGCACGGTGAGCAGCTGCTGCTCGATCAGGTAGACCATGTCCATGATCTTCTTGATCACCTGCCCGGTCAGGTCCTGGAAATCCTGCGCGAGCATGATCTCGAGCAACTGCGCGCTGGTCGCCGACGCCGCCTCCGGCAGCGCGCGCAGGAACGTGCGCGTGTCGTCCATCAGCTCGCGCACTTCCGCGTGCTCGATCGGTGCCGCATACCACTGCGCCCAGCGCGCATCGAGCGCCTCGGCCTCGTTCTGGATGCGCTCCTGCATCGGCTTGGCGACCTCGATCGCGTTCAGCACGCGCTCGGCCGCCTGCTCGGTCATCGTCGCGACGTAGCGCAGCCGGTCGCGCGCATCGGGCACGGCTTCCGCCGCGCGCTCGACATGCTTGTCGAGCCCGAGCTCGCGCATCGAATCGCGCAGCGTGCGCGTGACGTGGCCGATGCGCGCGAGGATCCGGTCGCTCGCGTAATCGGCGCCTTCGGCGTGGCCGTCGGCGTTGATTGCCGCGCCGGCAAGCGCCGCATGGATCGGCTCGTTCACGTCAGCTCCCGGCCTTGGCCATCTTGTCGATGATCTTGTTCAGCTTCTCGTCGAGCGTCGCGGCCGTGAACGGCTTCACGACGTAGCCGCTCGCGCCCGCCTGCGCGGCCGCGATGATGTTCTCCTTCTTCGACTCCGCCGTGACCATCAGCACCGGCAGGTGCGTGAGCGTCGCGTCCGCGCGGATTTCCTTCAGCATCGCGAGGCCGTCGAGGTTCGGCATGTTCCAGTCGGAGATCACGAAGTCGAAGCCGCCGCCGCGCAGCCGCGCGAGGCCGGCAGCGCCGTCCTCGGCTTCGTCGACGTTCGTGTAGCCCAGTTCCTTGAGCAGGTTGCGGACGATCCTGCGCATCGTCGGGAAATCGTCCACCACCAGGATTTTCATGCTCTTGTCCATCGTCGTTCCTTTGCAGATTCGTTACCGTCGGGGCCCGCCGCATCGCAGCTGCCCCGTGACATTTCATTCAGACGCGCTGTACGCGGTCGCCCATCGTCGCCAGCCGCGCCATCACGCGCCGGCTCATCTCGGAAAGCGGCGCGACCTCGTCCGCGCCGCCGAGCGCGATCGCCTCGCGCGGCATCCCGAACACGATGCAGCTCGCCTCGTCCTGCGCGAACGTGTGGGCGCCCGCGCGCTTCATGTCCAGCAGGCCGGCCGCGCCGTCGCGGCCCATCCCCGTGAGGATCACGCCGATCGCGTTCTTGCCCGCGTGCTGCGCCGCCGAGCGGAACAGCACGTCGACCGACGGGCGGTGCCGGTTCACCGGCGGCTCGTCGGACAGCTGCGCGATGTAGTTCGCGCCGCTGCGCGCGAGCAGCAGGTGCGCGTGGCCCGGCGCGATGTACGCATGGCCCGGCAGCACGCGCTCGCCGTGTTCGGCTTCCTTCACCGCGATCCGGCACAGGCCGTTCAGCCGCTGCGCGAAGGACTTCGTGAAGCCGGGCGGCATGTGCTGCGCGATCAGCACCGCCGGCGCATCCGGCGGCAGCGGCGTCAGCACCTCGCGGATCGCCTCGGTGCCGCCCGTGGACGCGCCGATGATGATCAGCTTCTCGGTACTGACGAGCGGGTTGTTGACCATCGGCGCGGCCGGCTGGCCGCTCGCCGCGCGCGCGGCGGCCTGCGGCTGCGGCGCCTGGCGCACGCGCGCGCGCGATGCCGCGCGGATCTTGTCGGCGAGCTTTTCCGCGTAGTCGAGCATGCCGTCGCGAATCCCGACGCGCGGCTTCGTGACGAAATCCACCGCGCCGAGTTCGAGCGCGCGCAGCGTGATCTCGGAGCCGCGCTCGGTCAGCGACGACACCATCACGACCGGCATCGGCCGCAGGCGCATCAGCTTCTCGAGGAAGTCGAGCCCGTCCATGCGCGGCATTTCGACGTCCAGCGTCAGGACGTCCGGGTTGTGCTGCTTGATGAGCTCGCGCGCGACGAGCGGATCGGGCGCGGTCGCGCACACTTCCATGTCGGGCTGGCTGTTGATGATCTCCGTCATCAGGCTGCGGATCAGCGCCGAGTCGTCGACGCACAACACTTTGATCTTCTGCACTGCGGTCATGCCTCCTGCTTTCTCGAAAGGTTGGCCGCATACGGGCTGCCGGCCTTCGTGTTCGTCGTCTGCGCGCCCGTGCCGCCGCGTGCTCCGAACAGCTCGATGCGCGGGCGTGCCGGCGGCGGCGCGGCCGGCCGCTTCGCCGCGAACAGCTCGACGTGCGCGCGCTGCCGGTCGGCGCGCACGCGGTCGGCCTCGCGCGCCAGCGCGGCTTCGCGCTCGGTCACGCCCGGCACCTGCAGCCGCAGCTTCTTCACCATCGCGCGGCCGGTGCGCGGCATGAACGCGACCTTGCGCGGGTGCACGCCCTGCAAGTCCTCGGCGGTGATGCGGATGCGTTCGAGCGCCAGATAGCGGCGCACGAAATCGGCGTTGCGGTCGCCGATGTTGATGGTCGTCATGCCGGCCAGCACGGCCGCGCCGCCGAACACCTTCGCCTCGAAGCGCTCGCGGCGCCCGCCGGCCTTGATCAGTTCGTTGATCAGCACTTCCATCGCGTACGCGCCGTAGCGCATCGACTCCGACGCGGCCGCGCCGGCATCGGCGCCGTCGTCGGGCAGCATGAAGTGATTCATCCCGCCGATGCCCGCCAACGGGTCGTGCAGGCATGCGGCGACGCACGAGCCGAGCACGGTCATCAGCACCATGTCCTCGGACGTCGTGTAGAACTCGTTCGGAAGCAGCTTCACGCCCGGGCGTTCGAAGTGGTTGTCGAAGTAGCGATTGGTCGCGATCGGCAGGGCGCTCATCCGCGTTCTCCGTAAGCGGGCGCGGCGACCGCGGCACGCACATGGGCGCGCGGCGGCACCGCCGCGGCCGGCGCGGCGCCGCGCGGGCGCAGGCCCGGCGCGGCATCGCGCGTCAGTTCGTACACCGTCTGCCCGCGCAGCCGGAAGGCCTGCGAGACGTACGTGAAATTCTCCGAATGCCCGGCGAACAGCAGGCCGCCCGGCTTCACGAGCGGCTCGAAGCGCGACAGCACCTGCCCCTGCGTCGGCTTGTCGAAATAGATCATCACGTTGCGGCAGAAGATCGCGTCGAACGGCTTCGCGATCCCGTAGTCGGCATCGGTCAGGTTCAACTGCTCGAAGCGGATCATCGCGCGCAGTTCCGGGCGCACCTTCACGCGGCCGGCCTGCGCGCCCGTGCCTTTCAGGAAGAAGCGCTTGAGCCGCTCCGGGCTCAGGTGCTTGACCTGGTCGTACGTATAGATGCCGGCCTCGGCTTTCGCGAGCACCTGCGTGTCGAGATCGGTCGCGAGGATCGATGCGCCGCGCGCGGCCGATTCGCCGAGCGCCTCGATCAGCGTGATCGCGATCGAATAAGGCTCCTCGCCGGTCGACGCCGCCGAGCACCACACCGACACGGGCGCCGCGCGACCCTTCACGAAGTCGGCCAGGATCGGGAAATGGTGCGACTCGCGGAAGAACGCGGTCAGGTTCGTCGTCAGCGCGTTGGTGAACGCTTCCCACTCGAGCGGATCGTTCTCCTGCTCCAGCAGGTCGAGGTAGTCGCGGAACGTGTCGAGGCCGCGTGCGCGCAGCCGGCGTGCGAGCCGGCTGTACGCCATGTCGCGCTTGTGCTCGGACAGCGAAATGCCCGCGCGTTGATGGATCAGCGCGCGGATGCGTGCGAAATCCGCGCCGGTGAACGCGAAGTCGCGCCCCGGCTCGCCCGCGCGGGGCGAGGCATCCGGTGCATCGGGTCGAAACGGTGCGCGCGCGGACGGCATGGCTTAGAAAGTCTCCCAGTCGTCGTCGGACGTGCCGGCTGCCGCCATCGCCGGCTTCTCGCCGTTCAGCGCGGGGCGCACCAGCGCGGGCTTCTCGGCAGGCTTCTGCGCCGGTGCGGCGGCCGCCTTCGCGAGACGCGGGCCATAACCGCCCGCGGCCGGCGCTTCCTTCGATGCGCGTGCGGCAGCGGCGTCCGGCGCACGCTTCGTTTCGTGGCTCGCGGCCGGTGCCGCGGCATGCGGCGCCGGTGCGGCGCGACGGGCCGGCTGCACGGCAGCCTGCGGTGCCGGCAGTGCGGCCGGCGAGGCTTCGTGACGGTGCGCCGACGGCAACGCCGGCGCCGGCGCCGGTGCGCGCGCGGCCGGGCCTGCAGCATTGCGCGCCGGCGCGAGCGCGATGCCGCCCGCGACGCGCCACGCCGACACGATCGCCTTCATCTGGCGCGTCTGCTCCTCGAGCGATGCGGCCGCGGCCGCTGCCTGCTCGACGAGCGCCGCGTTCTGCTGGGTGACCGAATCCATCTGGCCGACCGCGCGGTTGACCTGCTCGATGCCGGTCGACTGCTCTTCCGACGCGGCGCTGATCTCGCCCATGATGTCGGTCACGCGGCGCACGGCCTGCACGATCTCGTCCATCGTCGAGCCGGCCCGCGCGACGAGCGCCGACCCGCTGTCGACCTTCTCGGCCGAGTCGCCGATCAGCTGCTTGATTTCCTTCGCGGCGCTCGCGCTGCGCTGCGCCAGCGAGCGCACTTCGCCCGCGACCACCGCGAAGCCGCGGCCCTGCTCGCCCGCGCGCGCGGCTTCGACCGCCGCGTTCAGCGCGAGGATGTTGGTCTGGAACGCGATGCCTTCGATCGTGCCGATGATGTCGACGACCTTGCCCGAGCTCGCCGCGATGTCCTGCATCGTCGACACGACCTGGCCGACCACCTCGCCGCCCTGCGTCGCGATGTCGGACGCGTTCACCGCGAGCTGGCTCGCCTGCCGTGCGTTCTCCGCGTTCTGCCGCACGGTGCCGGTCAGCTGCTCCATGCTCGATGCGGTTTCCTGCAGCGACGCGGCCTGCTCCTCGGTGCGCTGCGACAGGTCGGTGTTGCCGGTCGAGATTTCGCGCGCGCCGACGTCGATCGACTCGGTGCCGCGATGCACGGCCTGCACCATCGTCGTCACGGCGTCCTGCATCCGCTTGATGCCGCCGAACAGGCGGCCGATCTCGTTCGTGCTGAACACGTTCACCGGCTGCGTGAGGTCGCCGCCTGCGATGCGCTCGAAGTGCGCGATCGCGTCCTCGAGCGGCTTCACGATCAGCCCGCGCAGCGCGAAGCGGATCGCGATCACGACGACGAACGCGATCGCGATGCCGGCCGCGATCAGGCCGACCATCAGCGAGATCTGCGACTGCGTCGCGGCCTGGCGTTCTTCCGCGCGCTTCTGCAGCGATGCGATCACGGCCGCCGCCGTCTGGTCGAACGCGACGAACATCGGGCTGATCTTCGCGTCGGCAATCGCGTGATACGCCGCCATGTCGCCCGCGCGCGCCGCGGCAAATTCGGGCTCGACGCCTTCCTTCACGATCGTCGTGTAGCGGGCGGTGAGCTCGTCGACGAGCGCCTGCTCGACACCGAGCTTCGGCGTCGACTGGAACGCCTGCCAGTTCTGGTTCGACTTCGCGTACAGCTCCTGCGCGCGGTCGAGCACCTTCGCCGCCTCGGCCGCATTGCCGGCTTCGGTCAGCGTACGGAAGCGATCGAGCGCAATGCGCGAGCGCAGCAGGTGCGCGGCCGTGTCGTCCAGCGTGTGGATCGCCGGCAGGTCGACGTGCGCGATCTCGTCGAGCGAACGGCTCGCGTGATCGAGCGCGTAAAGGCCGAGCCCGCCAACCGCGGCGGCCAGGCACACGAGGATGAGTCCGACCGCCGTCAGCGTCGTGCGGATCGACCAGTTATGCAACATTGCAGATTCTCCCGAAATTCCTGCGCGCGCGGCGCGCTTACCCGCCGAGCGTCTCGATCAGCGCCATTTCACGGCTCGACATCAGCTTCTCGATGTCCATCAGGATCAGCATCCGGCCGTCGACCGTGCCGAGGCCCGTCAGGTACTCGGTCGTCAGCGTCGCGCCGAATTCCGGCGCCGGCATGATCTGGTCGGTCTGCAGCGTCAGCACGTCCGACACGCCGTCGACCACCATCCCGACCACGCGGTTCGACACGTTCAGGATGATCACGACGGTCTGGTGGTCGTACTCCACGCGGCCGAGATGGAACTTGATCCGCATGTCGACGATCGGCACGATGATCCCGCGCAGGTTGATCACGCCCTTGATGAATTCGGGCGCGTTCGCGATGCGCGTGACGCTGTCGTAGCCGCGGATTTCCTGCACCTTCAGGATGTCGATCCCGTATTCCTCGTCGCCGAGCGTGAAGACGAGGAACTCCTGGCCCGTCGCATCGCCCTGCTCCGCGTCGCGGCGGCTGGTCGCCGCGTTCGCCGCGGCCGTATTGATCATTTGGACTTCAGCAGACACGTTTGCCCCCAATCAGTTGAATGGCGAGAGTCAGAAGATTGCGAGCTCGGCGCCGGCTCGGGCGCCGTGCGTCGCACGGGTTTCACGGTTCAGCGCCGCGACGTCGACGATCAACGCGACGCTGCCGTCGCCGAGGATGGTCGCCGCCGAGATGCCGTGCACCTTGCGGTAGTTCGTTTCGAGGTTTTTCACGACCACCTGCTGCTGGCCGACCAGCTCGTCGATCAGCATCGCGAAGCGGCGCCCCTCGGTTTCCATGATCGTGACGATCCCCTGGGTCGGATCGGTACGCGCGTCCTCGACCGAGAACACCTCGTGAAGCGCGACGAGCGGCAGGTATTCGCCGCGCACGCGCACCACGCGCTCGCCGTTGCCGACGGTGTAGATGTCGTCGTTCGACGGCTGCAGCGACTCCATCACGAAGTTCAGCGGCAGGATGAAGATCTCCGTGCCGACCTTCACCGACATCCCGTCGAGGATCGCAAGCGTGAGCGGCAGCACGATCCGCGTGGTCGTGCCGCGGCCGGCCTGCGACGAGATCTCGACGTGGCCGCCCATCGACTGGATGTTGCGCTTCACGACGTCCATCCCGACGCCGCGGCCCGACACGTCTGTCACCGTCTCGGCGGTCGAAAAGCCCGGCGCGAAGATCAGTTGCCAGACTTCGTCGTCGCTGATGTTGTCGGATACCTGCATCCCCTGCTTCGCGGCCTTCGCGAGAATCCGCTCGCGGTTCAGGCCGCCGCCGTCGTCGCTGACCTCGATCACGATGTTGCCGCCGTGATGCGCGGCCGACAGCACGAGCTGGCCGACCGCATCCTTGCCCGCGGCGACGCGTTTGTCGACGGTCTCGATCCCGTGGTCGAGGCTGTTGCGCACGAGGTGCGTGAGCGGGTCGATGATCCGCTCGATCAGGCTCTTGTCGAGCTCGGTCGCCTGGCCGAACGTGACGAGCTCGACCTGCTTGCCGAGCTTGCCGGCCAGGTCGCGCACGAGGCGCGGGAAGCGGCTGAACACGTAGTCCATCGGCATCATGCGGATCGACATCACCGCTTCCTGCAGGTCGCGCGCGTTGCGTTCCAGTTGCGCCATCCCGTTGAACAGGCGGTCGTGCAGCGCCGGATCGAACGCGCTCGCCGTTTCCGCGAGCATCGCCTGCGTGATCACGAGTTCGCCGACCAGGTTGATCAGCTGGTCGACCTTCTCGACGCCGACGCGGATCGAGCTGCCTTCGGCGGCCGATGCGGCGGCGGCCGGGCGCGGACGCTTGTCGTCGTGGTGCGCGGCAGCGTGGGCAGCCGGCGCGGCGGGTTCGGCCTGCGGTTGCGGCGCGGGTTGCGGCGCCGGTTGCGCGGCGGCGCTCGGCTGCGCCGGCGCTTGCGGTGCGACGGCGGCCGGTGCGGCACCGGCGGCTTGCGCGAATACCTCGACGCGTGCGGCCGGCTCCGGCGCCGCGGCCGGTTCGGGCGCGGCCGGCGCGACGGCAGGCGCCGGTGCGGCCGGCGCGGTGCCGCGCGCGATGCGGATCTGGCTGTCGTCGATCACGAAACAGCACACGGCGACGATGTCGTCGGACGGCACGTCCGATTCGAGCCACAGCGTCAGGTCCGCGCCCGCTTCCTCGCGGCCGACGATCCGGCCGAGATTGCCGAGCTCCTCGGTGAGCAGTGCCTGGTCCTTCGCGTCGACGCCGACGAGCGTGATCTTCAGGTGCGGGCCGCCCGCGACGGCGTCGTCCGCCGGATGCGCGGCCGCGACGGCCTGTTCGACCACGTGATCGGGCACGCGGTCGTCGGTGGAAGGCGCCGGCGCCGGTGCGGCCGCTTCGGCCGCTTCGGCCGCTGCGGCCGGCACGACGGCCGAGGCCACATCCGCACCGCTCTCGGCCTTCAGGCGCTCGAGCTTCGCGCAGATCGTCGCGGCAGCCGCCGCGTCCGGTTCCGCGCTCGCGCGATAGTCGACCAGCTGGTCGGACAGCACGTCCTTGGTCTCGAGGAACGCATCGACCATTTCCTTGGTCAGCGTCAGCTCATGGTTGCGCGCGCGGTCGAGCAGCGACTCGAGGATGTGGGTCGTCTCGGTCAGCGCGGAAAAGCCGAAGGTCGCCGCGCCGCCCTTGATCGAATGCGCGGCGCGGAAGATCGCGGCCAGGTCCTCGGGGTCGGGCGAGCCGACGTCGAGGTTCAGCAGCAGCTGCTCCATCTGCGCGAGCAACTCGTCCGCTTCGTCGAAAAAGGTCTGGTAGAACTGCGTGATGTCGAGAGTCATGCCCGGTCACCGGTTGGATTCGTCGCGTTCATGTCAGGAGGCGGTCTGTTCGGACAGCGTCGCGACCAGGTCGATCAGCACGGCCGGGTCGATCGGCTTCTCGATCCAGCCGGTCGCGCCCGCGTCGCGCGCGGCGTCCTTGAAGGCATCGCTGCCTTCGGTGGTCAGCACGAGGATCGGCGTGTCCGCGTATGCCGTCAGCTTGCGCAGCGAGGCGATCACCTCGAGCCCGCTCTTGCGCGGCATGTTCTGGTCGGTCAGCACCAGGTCGTACGGCACGGTGGCCGCCATGTCGAAGCCGGCTTCGCCGTCCGGCGCCACCGTCACGTCGTAGCCGGCCTGCGCCAGCGTCGCCTGCAGCAGCGCACGCATGGTCGCCGAGTCGTCGATGGCGAGAATGGTTCGGATCATGTCTGTCTCGAAATCTGGGAAACGTCAGGGTTTCGGTGCCACGGCGACGGCGCTCGCCAGCGCCGGTCGCGCGGCCTGCGCCGGGCCGCCGAGCTGCTGGGCCAGCAGCTTCGAGCCCGCCGCGTCGGCCGACAGCGTCGTGGTCGTCGCGTCGTCGCGCATCAGCGCGTCTTCGGATTTGCGGTTCAGCACGATCACGCTGATCCGGCGGTTTTCCGGATCGAGCGGATCGGCCTTGTTCAGGTTCTGCGTCGACGCGAGGCCGAGCACGCGCAGCACCTTCGCCTCGTCCATGCCGCCCGCGATCAGTTCGCGGCGCGACGCGTTCGCGCGGTCGGCCGACAGCTCCCAGTTGCTGTAGCCGCCCTCGCCGCCCGCGTACGGCACCGCGTCGGTGTGGCCCTGGACGATGATCCGGTTCGGCACGTCGTTCAGCGTCTTGCCGATCTCGCGCAGGATGTCGCGCATGTACGGCTCGACGTGATCGCTCGACATCGCGAACATCGGCCGCTTCTGCGAATCGACGATCTCGATGCGCAGCCCCATCAGCGTCGAATCGATGCGGATCTGCTGCCGGAACTGGCGCAGCGTCGGGTTCGCCTCGATCGCCGCCATCAACTTGATCTGCAGGTCGTGCAGGCGCGTCTGCTCGAGCCGGTCCTGCGCGCCCTGCGCCTGCGAGCGCGTCTTGTCGTCGCCGGCCTTCGCGACGCGGTCGGCGAGCGACGTCGTGCCGTCGGTGCGGCGCAGCGTGCCGGCGTCGAGGCTCGACAGGTCGCGGCCGCCGCCGTTGATGATGCTCGAGTCCTGCGAGCTGCGATCGCCGCTGCCGAACAGCGCGGCCTTCAGCGGTGTGTTGAAATACTCGGCGATCCCCTTCAGCTGCACCGGCGTGACCGAGCTCAGCAGCCACATCAGCAGGAAGAACGCCATCATCGCGGTCATGAAGTCCGCATAGGCGAGTTTCCATGCGCCGCCGTGGTGGCCCTTCTTCTGCGGAGCCACCCGTTTCACGACGATCGCGCGATCCTTGCTCTTGCTCATCGAACGCTCCGCGTCACTTCGCCTTCACGCGGCGCACGTGCTCTTCGAGCTCGGTAAACGACGGCCGCTCGGTCGAGTACAGCACCTTGCGGCCGAACTCGACCGCGATCGCCGGCGCATAGCCGTTCAGGCTCGCGAGAATCGTCACCTTGATGCACTGGAACATCTTGGTCGACTCGGCCACGCGCTGCTCCGCGAGGCTCGCGAGCGGCCCGATCAGCCCGTACGACAGCAGGATCCCGAGGAACGTGCCGACCAGCGCCTGCGCGATCATCGCGCCGAGCACCGCGGGCGGCTTGTCGGCGGATGCCATCGTATGCACGACGCCCATCACCGCCGCGACGATCCCGAACGCCGGCATCGCGTCGCCGACGCGCATCAGCGCGTGCGCCGGGCCCTCGCCTTCCGCGTGGTGCGTCTCGATCTCCTCGTCCATCAGGCTCTCGATCTCGAACGCGTTCATGTTGCCGCCCACCATCAGGCGCAGGTAGTCGGTCAGGAATTCGACGATGTGGCGATCGGCGAGGATCTTCGGGTATTGCGTGAAGATCGGGCTCTTGTCCGGATCGTCGATGTCGGCCTCGAGCGTCAGCGTGCCTTCCTTGCGCGCCTTCGCGAGCAGCACGTACAGGAGCGCCATCAACTCCATATAGACGTCCTTGGTGTACTTCGAGCCCTTGAAGAGCGTCGGCAGCACACGCAGCGTCCCCTTGATGGTCTTCATGCCGTTGCCGAGGATGAACGCGCCGACGCCCGCGCCCGCGATCATCAGGATCTCGACCGGCTGGATCAATGCGCCCAGATGCCCGCCTGCCAGCGCGTAACCGCCGAAGACGGACAACAGCGTCACGAGTGTTCCCACGATAATCAGCACTGCCTGTCCCTCACGAATGACCGGCGGGGAGACCGCCGTTAATCAGGTTTACGGCAGTCGGCAGGAAAACTTTCGCGGCCGCGCCGCGGCGGCGCGGCGGTGTTTACCAGCAAGCCCCGCGCGGTTCGCGCGGCGAGCGGCAGCCGTGAGGCGTCCGCTCGCGCCCCGCCCGGCCTTGCCCGGCCCGGCGCTCAGGCCGCGGCGGCGGACAGCTCGGCGCGCGCGGCGGCGGCCTTGCGGGTCTTGCCCGCGCGCGACGGCGGCTGGCACAGGCCGCACACGAAACCTTGATGCGGATCATGCGCATGCGCGACGAAGTGGCCGCCGCAGCGCGTGCACGGGGTCATCTGCAGCATCCCCGAGTCGAAGAAGCGCACCAGCGTCCACGCGCGCGTGAGGCTCAGCGCGGCCTCGTCGCCGGACAGCTTCACGTGCTCCTGATAGAGCCGGTACGCCTTCACGATCGACTGGATCGGCTCGCAGCGACCGTGGTCCTGCATGAACCGGTAGATGTTGTAGAACAGCGACGAGTGGATGTTCGGCTGCCACGTCATGAACCAGTCGGTCGAGAACGGCAGCATCCCCTTCGGCGGCGACGCGCCCTTCAGCTCCTTGTACAGCTTGATCAGGCGATCGCGCGACAGGCTCGTCTCCGCCTCCAGCAGTTGCAGCCGGGCGCCCAGTTCGATCAGTTCGATGGCGAGGGTGATTTCCTTCACCTCGATCACGACGCTTTTGCTTGCCATGGTGAATAATCGTCCGCTTGACGTTGTTCGGATGAGTGGCCAAGACGCTGCCTGCCGGCGCGGCGCGCCGGGACGAACGCAAGGCGGGGAAGGATCAGCGGACGCTTTCGACCGGCTGGCCGGCCATCAGGATGGCCGAATGCGCGTGCGTGACGACGTCGCTGCGCCCCTTGTCGGCGAGCGACGACAACAACGCGTGATCGTCGAAGCGGAAGCGGCACAACATCTGGTTCGATGCGGCGAGCTTCACGGTCTGGGCGAGCGTGAGGTTCGCGAGCACATCGGCCAGTTCCTGGGAAACTCCCATGCGGAACATGCCCATCGCTTTGTCTTCCCGCAGCAGGCGCTGCGCGAGGAGGAGGTACGACAGGTTGACCTCTTTGATCTCACTGAGCATTTCGCTGTTGGCGCTCATGATTCCCCCGTTAAGAGCTTTGCTTTGGCCGTTCATGTTATGAAAACGTTTGCTCGATCAGGCCCCGCTGGGCGCTCCGTCGGCACGTTTATATTCTTACAGGGCGAATTTTGGCCAAACGGCATTTATGCCGGTATCAGCGAAGTGGCGTATGCCGCGCAGGATTTGTCTGTAAACCGTGTAGGAATTTTTCCGACAAGGCGAATTGAAAGGGAACAAACGGCGGGGCGGGTGACGCGCGAATTCGTCGACGATGCGGTCCGACACGGGACGAATCCGGCTGAAGGCCTTCCGGCAAGGCTGCCGGAAAGTGAATCGGAAAAAATTATAGTGGTTTTTCACGATAGCGCAACAATTCTCGTTGCCATATCGCTTTGTGTTTCCGCACCCCTTTTATCGGGGTTTTCGCGTATTTCACGGTGTAACAAGCCTTAAGTGTTTGAAAAAACACTCGAACCCCTGAAGGCGATATCGATAATGGACTCCAATGGGCGGCGGCGGGAGCCGCGCCGGCCCGCCCCGCAGCTTGCCGCCCGGCCTCCCGCGCACCGCGCCCCGGACCGGGCCACGTACCGCAGAGCGCGTGCGTCGGCGAGTTCCGCAACCCTGCATCGGACCAGCATGCGCACTTGAGCGCCCCTCGCTGGTCGACACCGGAGAACGCCCATGCGTATTGCCCAGATCGCGCCCCTTTACGAAGCTGTCCCGCCGAAACTCTATGGCGGCACCGAGCGTGTCGTGTCCTACCTCACCGAGGCGCTCGTCGAGCTCGGCCACGACGTGACGCTGTTCGCAAGCGGCGACTCCGTCACGTCCGCCCGTCTCGAGGCGGCATGGCCGCGCGCACTGCGGCTCGACCCGTCGATCCGCGATTCGATGGCGCCCCATATGCGCCTGATCGAGCAGGTCGCCCGTGTCGCGCACGAATTCGACGTGCTGCACTTCCACCTCGACTACCTGCCGTTCTCGCTGATGTCGCGCCTCGATACGCCTTATGTGACGACGCTGCACGGCCGCCTCGACCTGCCGGAGCTGCAGCCGGTGTTCGACGCATTCCCGGACGCGCCGGTCGTGTCGATCTCGAACAACCAGCGCAAGCCGCTGCCGCAGGCCGCCTGGGCCGGCACCGTGTATCACGGGCTGCCCGACACGCTGCTCACGCCGCAACCGGACGTGAAGCCCGAATACCTCGCGTTCCTCGGCCGGATCTGTCCCGAAAAGCGAGTCGACACCGCGATCCGGATCGCCGCGCAGAGCGGGCTGCCGCTGAAGATCGCCGCGAAGGTGGACAAGGCCGACGCCGACTACTTCAAGGAAGTGATCGAACCGCTGCTCGGCGAGGCGCACGTCGAATTCATCGGCGAGATCAACGAGGCGCAGAAGCCCGCGTTCCTGTCGGGCGCGAAGGCGCTGCTGTTCCCGATCGACTGGCCGGAGCCGTTCGGCCTGGTGATGATCGAGGCGATGGCCTGCGGCACGCCGGTCGTCGCGTTCAACCGCGGCTCGGTGCCGGAAGTGATCGAGGACGGCGTGACCGGCTTCATCGTCGAGGACGTGCAGGGCGCCGTCGGTGCGCTGCACCGGATCGACAGCCTGTCGCGCGATGCGATCCGCGCGCGTTTCGATACGCGTTTCAGCTCGAAAGCGATGGCGCGGCGTTATGTCGAAACTTACGAATCGCTTTGCACGGCGGCAAAACGGCCGACCTTGCGCCAGGTCGCGGGCGCCTGACGCCGAAATTCGTCAGGAAATACCCGGTAAAATTCGCGCCGAAATCGGCGTGAAAATCCCGAAAACGCCAAAGAGCCGCATCGTCGATGCGGCTCTTTATTTTTGCGCGGTCATTCGATCAGGAAACGATCGCGGTTTTTCCCGACGATCCAATTCGGCGGCTTGCCGCGCCCGCTCCAGGTTGCACCCGACTTCGGATCACGGTATTTCGGGGGCAGCGGCGCCTTTTTCGGCGGACGGCCGCGCCGCGCTCGCTCCGCGAAGCCCAGATCCTCGGCCGTCAGGCCATATTCGGCAATCATTCGCTGGACGTCGGCAATCACCGCCGCCACTTCCTGGCGACGCACGTCCTCCGCCTGGGCCTGCAAGTCGGCGATTTGCGCCTTGAGTTTCGCGTATTGAGACATTTTTCGACTCCCCTTTTCCATGATGCGGCTCCGGCGAGTTCGGCCGGAACGCCAACATCCGTTACGTCATCGTACCGCCGCCCTGCTCTTCGAAATTAATGCTGTCATCTTTAACCGATTCGTCGATATCGAGAATGCGGACTTATTCTAATAAAAGCCATTCGCCAGCCATTCAGATTTAACAATCGTTGACCCTCTCGAACCCGATTCATTTCCTATAATCCAGACCAATTCCGGGCGTCGGAATAACTCATCCGGTCGTCCGTTTGTCTTCAACCCACTTGAACGAGGTCCTTACATGAATCTTTCTCAGCGTCTGGCTGCAGAGGCATTCGGCACGTTCTGGCTGGTGCTCGGCGGGTGCGGAAGCGCCGTGCTGGCCGCCGCCTTTCCGGGCCTCGGCATCGGCTTTGCCGGCGTCGCACTCGCCTTCGGCCTGACCGTGCTGACGATGGCATTCGCGATCGGCCATATTTCGGGCTGCCACCTGAATCCGGCGGTGAGCGTCGGCCTGACGGTCGCCGGCCGCTTCCCGGCGCGCGATCTCGCGCCGTACATCGTTGCGCAGGTGGTCGGTGCCACGCTGGGTGCGTTCGTGCTGTACCTGATCGCGACCGGCAAGCCGGGCTTCGACGTCGTCGGCAGCGGCTTTGCGACGAACGGCTTCGGCGAGCGCTCGCCCGGCCACTACTCGCTCGGCGCGGCGTTCATCTGCGAAGTCGTGATGACGGGCTTCTTCCTGTTCGTGATTCTCGGCGCCACCGACAAGCGCGCGCCTGCCGGCTTCGCGCCGATCGCGATCGGCCTGTGCCTGACGTTGATCCACCTGATCTCGATCCCGGTCACCAACACGTCAGTCAACCCGGCCCGCTCGACCGGCCCGGCGCTGTTCGTGGGCGGCGAGGCGATCGGCCAGCTGTGGCTGTTCTGGGTCGCGCCGATCATCGGTGCGGCAATCGCCGGGATCGTCTACCCACTCATCGCAGGGCGCGACGATGCCGTCGGCCTGCTGCCCGCATCCGCTCGCACCAACGAATAAAACACTACGGGGTCACGCGAGCAGAGCAGCGAGCCTCACGCTGTCGAACAACATAGAGGCAGGTAATTTGGACGGGCGCCGCTGGCGCCCGTTTTTCATGGCCGCTCAGGAAGCGGCGACGCCGTCGAGGGTGTCCTCGAGCGCGAACAGCATGCGCAGGTGACGGGCGACGCCCGCGTCGAAGTTGTTGCCGATTCGCGGGATGTGCGGCAGGTGCGCGATCAGGTCGGGGTTCGCGTTGTTCATCATGAACGCGTGACCGGCCGTTTCGAGCAGATCGATGTCATTCATGTTGTCGCCGAACGCAATGCAGTGGCCGGCGTCGACGCCGAGCCGCGCGAGCACCGAACGCAGCGCGCGGCCCTTCGACACGTTGGCGGTCATCACTTCGAGACAGTCGGGCAGCGAGTACGTGACGTACAGTGCATCGCCGAACCGCACGCGCATCTGCTCGGCGACCACCGCCAGATCGGCCGGCTCGCCGATGTACAGCACCTTCGCGATATCGGCGCCGTCGTGCGCGGACATGTCGATCACGTCGTACCGGAATCCCGAATCCTGGTGGAATTCGAGCAGGTGCGGCGCGTCGCGGTCGATCAGCCAGCCGCGGTCGGTAAACAGGTTGACGATCACGCGCCCGTGCGCGCCGGTCACGCCCGGCTGCACGAGGCCGCGGACGATCGCGGGATCGATGTCCTGCGCGTGGATCGCCGTGTCGTCCGGTGCATGCACGCGCGCGCCGTTCGACGTGATCAGGTACGGCCGAATGCCCAGCACGTCCCGAATGCCGGCGACGTCCGCGTAGTGGCGCCCCGTCGCGATCACGAACTGCAGGCCGTCGCGGTCGAGCCGGCGGACGGTCTCGATCGTGTACGGATCGAGCTGGTGGTCGCTGTTCAGCAGGGTGCCGTCGAGATCGGTGGCGATGACTTTGTACATGGGGACGGGTGAATGGCGAGCGGGACGCTGCGGAACCGCCATTTTAACGTCGTGCCCGGAGGGCCGCCGGGCGGTTGGGGAATGGAGCGGGTTTCGGGCCGTTCGGCCTGCTCGGCCCACTCACCGCACGCCGCCCGCTTGAACCGCTCACCCCGCTTCCGTCGCCCTCAACACCTGCAGCGCAAGCCGTAACGCACCGTGCGCGGAATCGTCGAGCGGCGCGCGCAGCCGGGCCGCGTGGCGTGCCGGCACGGCCGGCGCCAACGCGTCGGCCAGCCCGCCGCACAGCGCGACCGGCAGCGCCTGCCGAGGATCGAGCGCGTCGATCATCTTGCCGATCTCATCGCCGGCCTGCGCGATCAGCGCCGCCGCACAAGGATGGTCGCGGTGCGCGAACACGATCGGCGCGAGGCGCGCGTAGATCGTCTGGTTCGCATCGCATGACCACTGGACGAGTGCGTCGCGATCGTGCGCGCCCGTTTCCGCGAGCAGCGCGCCGGCGAACGCGTCACGCGGCACGCGGCCGTCGAGCGCCTGCTGCGCGTATGCAAGCGCGCGCATGCCGAGCCACGCGCCGCTCGCCTCGTCGCCGGACGGAAAACCGAAGCCGCCCGCGATGCGGCAGTCGCCCGCCGCGTCGAGCGCCGCCGCGATGCTGCCCGTGCCGAGCGCGACGATGAGCCCCGGCGCGCCGCCGTGCGCGCCGACGACGGTCGTATACGCGTCGCTCTCGATCGCGAGCGCGTCGAGCGGTGCCTGCGCACGGAACGCGGCGAGCCACGCGGCATTGTTGACGCCCGCGAGCCCGCAACCGAGCGCACATTGCGACCAGTCGAACGCGAGCCCCGCCTGCGTGAAGGCGTCGGCGCAGGCAGCGCCGATCGATGCCCACGCGCGCTCGATGCCGAGGCCGAGCCCCGACGGGCCGCCGCGCCCCTGCGCGAGCTCACGCCCGTGCCGGTCGGCCAGTACCACGCGGGTGCCGGTGCCGCCGCCGTCGACGCCGATCGCAAAAAGTAGTGCCGTCATGCGTAGATCCTGCTGATTCGAACAGGCGCCAAGCTTAACCGGATCGGCGCCGCGCGCCCATCTGCCGTTCGGCCAGCTATGCCGTGAATGGGCCTTCCGCTATGCTGGCACGATCGAATCGACACTGGAACGAGGCTGACGATGTCGCAGCGGTGCAACTGGGTAAGGACGGAAGCGGATGCTCACTATCACGATACCGAGTGGGGCGTGCCGTCGCACGACGATCGCCATCTGTTCGAAATGCTGATTCTGGAAGGCGCGCAGGCGGGCCTGTCGTGGTCAACGATCCTGAACAAGCGCGCCGGCTATCGCGAGGCGTTCGCCGAGTTCGATGTCGACGCGGTCGCGCGCTTCACGCCGAAGCGCATCGAGAAGCTGCTCGAAAATCCGGGCATCGTGCGCAATCGCGCGAAGGTGGAATCCGCGGTGACCAATGCCCGGGCCGTGCAGCGCATTCGCGACGACCACGGCTCGCTCGCGCAATTCCTGTGGTCGTTCGTCGATCACACGCCGGTGCAGAACGCGTGGCAGTCGTATCGCGACGCGCCCGCGTCGACTGCCCAGTCGGATGCGCTCAGCAAGGCGCTGAAGGAGTACGGCTGCAAGTTCGTCGGCTCGACGATCTGCTACGCGCTGATGCAGGCAACCGGGATGGTCAACGACCACGAGACCGGCTGTCCGTGTCACGCCAAATGCGCGGCGCTCGGGGGCAAGCAGCAGCCGGCACGGAGCCGCAAGGCAGGTTGACGGCGACGAAACCCGCCCGGCGGGCCGGGGGTTGGCGCATCGGCACATCACAACGCCATCCGCGGCCCCACACACACGCGCTGCGCTTCTTCAAACTGATACCGATCCCCGTCACGCCGACGCTGAGCGTCGCGATGACAGCATCGGAACGCGCCCGGCGGCGGCTCGAAGCCGTCGGCAATCCGTCGAATCAGGCGCGTCGCCGTCAGGCGACCGCCCCGCCAAGGCTTGAAACCCGAGACCAACGCCCTTTTTCCGGCCCGGAAAAGCAAAACGGCGGAGCGGCTTCTTTCGAAGCACGCTCCGCCGTTTCGCGGCGAACCGGAGATGCTCTTAGTGGAGCTTCTTCGGCAGCATCTGGCTGCGCAGGCGCTTGTGCAGGCGCTTGACGGCTGCTGCCTTCTTGCGCTTGCGGACTGCGGTCGGCTTTTCGTAGGACTGGCGTTCGCGCAGTTCAGCGATCAGGCCATTTTTTTCGATAGCACGGCGAAAGCGGCGAATCGCCACTTCGAACGGCTCGTTTTCTTTCAGAAGAATCGTCGTCATGTCGTTCCTAAATTGCTTAAACGGTCAAAAACGTAGCGGCCAAGCGCCACGCACCGGCCATCCGGGCGTCCCCACAACAGGCGAAACGAGCGGAAATACGGCCTCGGAGGCCGGAAAAGAGAGGCACAAAGCACCGCGGGTACGCTTCACAAGCCGCGTGCAGCGCCGCGTTTGACTGCCAGCAAGAATGCCGAGACGGCACAGGCTTGACAGAAAATCTCAATTCAGCCCGCCATCATATCAGGAAATCACAGACAAAACTATCCTTTTGTCGATTCCGGCTCGCCGCCCCGCGCGGCGCGGCCGCGTACGCCATCCAACGGGACCGTCGCGCAACCTGCCCGAAATCGCTGTCACCCAAGCCAGGCGCGGCCTGCGCGGCGATCGCCACATTCCGTCCCGATTTTCCTCACACATCCCTCTAAAGTTTTCGCCGGGTGCCGCCGTCAACCAGGAAAGGCGGGCAGCGCCACTCGCGATAAAGCGCAACGCCGAAAACGAACCTGATCCTGTCTGAACTCAGGCATTTTCCAAAACGAGGAAGCAAATGCTGAACATCAACACCAACATCCTTTCGCTGTCGACGCAGACGAATCTGTCGGGCTCGCAAAACGCGCTGTCGCAAGCGATCAACCGCCTGTCGTCGGGCAAGCGCGTGAACAGCGCAGCAGACGACGCAGCGGGCCTCGCAATCGCGACGACCCAGACGGCCGCAATCAACGCGCTGAACCAAGGCGTGTCGAACGCGAACAACGGCATCTCGATGGTCCAGACGACGGCCGGCGCGCTCCAGTCGATCGTCGACAACCTGCAGCGTATCCGCCAGCTGGCAGTTGAAGCAGGCGACGGCTCGCTCGACTCCAACGCACGTGCAAACCTGCAGTCGGAAGTCTCGACCCGCCTGACGGAAATCTCGCGCGTCGCAACGCAAACGACGTTCAACGGCCAGTCCGTCCTGCAAGGCCTGAGCACCGTCAGCTTCCAGATCGGCGCGGTCAACGGCCAGACGATCGCTGCGGACTTCGGCACGCAGAGCTGGGACTCGGCAAACCTCGGCCTCTCCGCGCTGACGGTTTCGAGCGTCACGGATTCGCAAGCCGCAATGGGCTCGATCGACGCAGTGCTGACGAAGGTCAACACGTTCCAGGCAACGCTCGGCGCAACGCAGAACACGTTCCAGTCGGCCATCACGAACACGCAGACGCAATCGACGAACATGTCGGCAGCGCGTTCGCAGATCACCGACGCGGACTTCGCGACGGAAACGGCGAACCTGAGCAAGGCGCAAGTGCTGCAGCAAGCAGGCATCTCGGTGCTGGCACAAGCAAACTCGCTGCCGCAGCAGGTTCTGAAGCTCCTGGGTTAATACCCCACGACCGGCGGCGCGCGTCTCGCGACGCGCCGGCCGCCGGCACGGGCGCCGCGACCTCGGTCCGGCGCCCGCGCCTTTTCATCGCGCACCCGGGAAGCTCACCTCCCGTTGCGCGCGTGTTCGACACCGACGCGCGATTCGCCCGAACCTGTCCGGCGACGCGGACCGGAGCCCCCGAATGACCTCGACGACCACCACCACCACGTCCACCAGCGACCTGAACACCGCGCTCCAGCAGGCTGCGCAGTCCCTCATCAGCGGCTCGACGAAGTCGTCGCTCGACGTCAATTCGCTCGTCTCCGCGCTTGTCACCGCGAAGACCACCGCGCAATCGACCGCACTCGCGAACAAGCAAACGTCCGACAACACCGAACTATCCGCGATCGGGCAGATCAAGTCGCAGCTCGCGGCGCTGCAAACGGCGCTGACGGGCCTCACCGACGGCACGACGCTGTCGGCACTGACCGCGACGGCCAGCGGCTCCGGCCTCACCGCCACCACCGCGAGCGGCGCGGCGGCCGGCACGTACACGGTGAAAGTCAATGCCGTCGCGACCGCCAACTCGATTTCGTCGCCGGCGCTCACGTCGTCCGACACGATCGGCAGCGGCACGCTGACCGTCGGCGTCGGCAGCGGTTCGATGCAGGTGTCGGTCTCGTCGACCGATACGCTCGCGACGATCGCCGCGAACATCAACAAGGCCTCGAACAACCCGGGCGTGACGGCCACGGTGATCAATGCGTCCGACGGCCAGCACCTGGTGCTCTCCTCGAACAACACGGGGGCGACGAACACGGTGTCGATCACCGCGGGTGCCGGCCTGAACAGCAAGCTCGACTCGACCCAGTCGACCTACAACACGGTGACGCCCGCCGCGGATGCCAACATCACGATCGCCGGCAGCACCGTGACGAGCGCGACGAACCAGATCTCCAACGCGCTGACCGGCGTCACGCTGAACCTGACGGCAGCCGCGGTCAACACGACGCAGACGCTCACGATCGCGCAGGACACGACCGGCATCACGACGGCGATCAACAATTTCGCGAAGGCGTATTCGAGCTTCGTCACGACGGCATCGAGCCTGTCGTCGTACACGAGCACGTCCTCGGGCTCGACGGCCGGCCCCCTGCTCGGCGACGCGATGCTGAACTCGATCACGAACGGCCTCGCGACCGCGCTCAGCGGTGGCGTCACGACGGGAGGCAAGACCTACAGCCTGTCGTCGATCGGCATCAACCTGAACACCGACGGCACGCTGACGGTCGACAGCACGAAGCTGCAGACCGCCCTCACGACCAACGGCTCGGCCGTCTCCGCGATCTTCAACTCGACGAACGGCGTCGGGGTCGCGCTGAACAACTTCGCGAATTCGTACTCGCAGACGGGCGGCCTGATCGACCAGCGCACGGCCTCGCTGAACAAGGACCTGTCGAACCTGCAGGATCAGGCGACGCAGCTGAAGAACTACCAGACCGCGCTCACGGCCCAGTACAACGCGCAGTTCACCGCGCTCAACACGCTGATGACGCAGATGCAGAACAACCAGCAGTACCTGACGCAGCTGTTCGGCGGGTCGAGCAGCGCCGGCACGCTTGCCACCAACAAGTGACGGACCGGCACCCGGCCACCGCCCACGAGGACTTCTCGCCATGGAACACACTTCGCTGACACGCGCGCTGGCGCTCACGCACGCGCTCGCGGACGCCGTCTCGCACGACGCATGGGAGCGCGCCGCCGCGCTCGTGAACGAACGCGCCGCGCTGCTGATGTCGCTCGACGCTGACCAGACGCCGGATGCGCTCGCGATCATCCGCGAGATCCAGCGGCTCGATGCGATCATCACCGAACAGGCGATGGCCGGCCGCGAGCGGCTGATGACGAATCATCGGCTGGCGCTGCAGCGCATCGACGCGGCATCGCGTTATCAGTCGACCGGGATGCTCGGCTGAACCGCACCGACGCAGATCGAACAAGAACAACTACGACGCCCGCGAGGGCGCCCTCCTCGAAGAGCCGCAGCGATGCGGCTTCTTTTTTTGGGGACGCCCCCACCGCGCCGCGATGCGCAGCGGCACGGCGCCCGTCCGGCCGCGGCCGTTACCGCGCCGGCACGTCGCCCGGGGTGCCGGCGAGCCATGCGTCCCACATGCCGTGGAACGCGTCCTCGAGATGCCGCGCGAAGCGCTTCGCGTCGCCGAGCGGCGAACGCTGCATCTGCTGGCGCAACCCGGCACGCATCGCCGCGAGCTCGCCGCGATCGCGGGAGAACGCGACGGCCTTCGCGATGTAGTCCGCTTCGTCGCTCGCGATCCAGTCGCCGAGACCGGCCGCATGCAGCAGGCTCTCGCAGATGTGCGTGACGAACCGCTCTCCCTTCATCCCGAGCACCGGCACGCCCATCCACAGCGACTCGGCCGTCGTCGTGCCGCCCGGGTACGGAAACGGGCTCAGCATCACGTCCGCGCGGTTGTAAGCAGCGAAGTACGCGTCGCGCGACGAGCCTGGCTCGAGGATCAGCCGGTCGGCGTCGATGCCGTGCGCCGCGAAGCGCGCGCGCGTTGCATCGCAGATGTCCTCGACCGCGAGTTCGTACGCCTTGAGCAGCAGCTTCGCGCCCGGCACGGTGTGCAGCAGGCGCGACCAGACGCGCACCACCTCGTCGGTCACCTTCACGAGCTTGCCGAAGCAACCGAACGTGATGTGCCCGTTGCGCAGCATCGGCAGCGGGCCGACCTGCACGTCGTACGGCGGCGGCGTGAAGCACAGGTAGCTGTCCGGCAGACGCCACGGCCGCTCGACGAAGTGCGCTTCCTCGGCGGCGGGCAGCACGTGCGCATCGCCGAGGAAATAGTCCATCTCCGCGATGCCGGTCGACGCGAAAAAGCCGAGCCAGCTCACCTGGATCGGCGCCGGCTTCCACGCAAAGGCAGGCAGCCGGTTGTGCGCCGTATGCCCGGCCAGATCGACGAGCACGTCGATCCGCTCTTCGTGGATGCGCCGGGCCGTCTGCTCCGTCCCGAGATCCGTGATGCGATGCCAGCCGTCGAAATGCGGCTTCAGCCGCGCGGTGTAGTCGTCCTCGGTGTCGAACGTCGTGAACGCGACGAGCTCGAGCCGCGACCGATCGAGATGCGCGACGACGCTTTCGAGAAAGATGCCGACCGGGTGCCGCCGGAAATCGCCCGACACGAAGCCGACACGCAACCTGCGCCCGTTCAGCGGCGCCGGCCGGTGCTGCCACGGTCGCGCGTGCATCGACATGCGCGCGCCGAACACGCGCGCATCCGCCAGGTACGCATCCGGGTCGAAGGCGGTCTGGCCCGCGAGGCAGAACAGCAGCGACGTGTAGGTGCCAGGATTGTCAGGATCACACTCCAGCGCGCGGCGATAGCACTGGATCGCCGCGTCGACGTCGCCGGTCTTGCGCAGCACGTCCGCGAGATGCGCATGCCGGCGCGCGGTGCCGGGTTCGAGTGCCACTGCGGCATGCGCGCTCTCCAGCGCTTCATGAACGCGCCGCGCCTGGCACAGCGCGATCGACAGGTTCTGGTGGATATCCGCCGAATCCGGATCGAATTCGAGCGCGTGCCGGTACTGCACGATCGCGTCGTCGACACGGTCCAGCCAGTAATACGCGTGGGCCAGGTTCACATAGCCCTCCGCCCGACGCGGATCCAGCTCGATGGCCCGCTTGCCGGCCTCGACGGACTCCTCGATGCGGTTCTGGCTCTTCAGCGCCCGGCTCAGGTTGAGGTGTGCGTCGACGTCGCCGCCGGACAGCTCGATCACCCGTTCGAAATGCACGATCGCTTCGTCGTTCCGACCCGCTTCACGCAGCGCGCTGCCGAGACAGTTGTGGACCTGCGGATCCCGCGGATCGAGTTCGACTGCCCGGCGCAGCGTCGCGATGGATTCGTCGAGGTCGCCACGCGCGAGCAGCGCGGTGCCGAGATTGCCGTGCACGATCGCCCGGCCCGGGTTCAGCGCGACGGCCGCGCGATAGCTGTCCACCGCCGCGTCGAACTTGCGCTGCGTCGTCAGCACGTTGCCGAGATTGT